>JAYTHT010000256.1:0-4794 GCA_043732365.1 Novosphingobium sp.
GAATCCATCGCCGCCTTGGCGACGGCGGACGACACCACTTCCATCAGGCGCGGATCGAACGGGGCGGGGATGATATAGTCGAGCCCGAACTTGTGATTGATGCCGTAGGCGGCTGCCACTTCTTCGGGCACGGGCCGGCGTGCCAGTTCGGCGATCGCCTGCGCCGCGGCGATTTTCATTTCTTCGTTGATCGTCGTGGCGCGGACATCGAGCGCGCCGCGAAAGATGAACGGAAAGCCCAGCACGTTGTTGACCTGGTTGGGATAGTCCGACCGGCCGGTGGCGATGATGCAATCGGGGCGCGCTGCCTTTGCCTCTGGCGGGGTGATTTCGGGGTCGGGATTGGCCATCGCAAAAATGATCGGCTGCGGCGCCATGTCCATGACCCATTCGGGTTTCAGCGCTTTGGCAGCCGACAGGCCGAGGAAAATGTCCGCGCCTTTCAATGCTTGTTCGAGTGTTCGCGCCTCGGTTTTTACCGCGTGCGCGCTTTTCCACTGATCCATGCCGGTTTCGCGGCCCTGATAAATCACACCCTGCCGGTCGCACATGATCACATTGTCATGGCGCACACCCATCGCCTTGATCAGCGCGGTGCAGGCAATCGCCGCTGCGCCCGCGCCGTTGACCACGACTTTGACCTGATCGAGGCTGCGTCCGGTCAGGAAACAGGCGTTGAGCAGACCGGCGGCGGAAATGATCGCGGTGCCGTGCTGATCATCGTGCATCACCGGGATTTTCATCCGGTCGCGCAGGGCCTGTTCGATGATGAAACATTCGGGCGCCTTGATGTCTTCGAGGTTGATCCCGCCAAAGCTTGGTTCGAGCAAGGCGACCGCTTCGATGAATTTGTCGGCGTCTTCGGTATCGACCTCGATGTCGATCGCATCGACATCGGCAAAGCGTTTGAACAACACCGCTTTGCCTTCCATCACCGGCTTTGACGCCAGCGCGCCCAAATTGCCCATGCCCAGGATCGCGGTGCCGTTGGAAATCACCGCAACCAGATTGCCCTTGGCGGTGTAGTCATAAGCGCAATCGGGGTTTTCGGCGATCGCGCGCACCGGGACGGCCACACCGGGCGAATACGCCAGTGACAAGTCGCGCTGGGTGGCGACGGGTTTGGAGGCGATGATCTCGATTTTGCCGGGGCGGATCGTCTTGTGATAGAACAGCGCTTCGCGTTCGGTGAAGCGGACGTTGCTTTCATCAGACATCGCGTATCCCCTAAACTGGCCCGGTATATCGCCCGGTATTTCGCCCGAAATTTAGCATGGTATCGCGGGGCCGTGTCCGCTCTTTTCCGTCGAGTCAAGGCCGGTGCATAGTGTACCGAGCGAAACCAGCCGGCGCGGTTTCTAGCGGGAGTGGATGGATTGAGATGCACATCGACGCGCTGACCTTGTTCGGCCTGTTCGCGGTATCTGCCATGCTTGTCTGTTACGCTATGGAGGCAAAATCCCGCTGGTGGGTTCTTGCTTTCGCGGGGTCGTGCATCGCAGGCTCTGCCTATGGTTTCATGCAGGGTGCGTGGCCATTCGGCCTGGTGGAAGGCGTTTGGTCAATCGTCGCAGCACGGCGCTGGTGGCAGTTGCATGCAACCTGACCCGCCACCGGTCCGTTTGTTACAACCCGCGCGGTTGCCAATCGGGAATTGCCAGCGGCCGCACGGTAAACAACAGACTGCGCCCATCCTGCCAGACCAGTTTCAGGCGGGGATCAGGCAGTTGCGGCATGCCGGTGTCGATCAGCCAGACATAATCCACCCGTTCGATCGGTGCGTATTTCAGCGCGGTATCGACACTGCGCAAGCGGCCACCGGCACACCCTTGTGACCATACGAATTCCGACGGGTCGGCCGTGAAATTGCGCCCGGGGCGAAAACGCGGGATGACCATGTGCAACCCGGGCACCGCCCAGTTGTCGTTGACCCAGGCCTGGCGATACAGGCTGGCCAAGCTGGCGAGGTGATCGCGCCGCGTGTTGCGCCACGATTCCTGCAGGCACGAATGTTCGACAAATGCGAGCACGCGGCTACCCGGCTCGATATATTGCAGCGCGACCAGTTGCTTGCGATAATCATCGGCGTAGTCGGCAAAGCTTGCCGCCGTGACCACCAGCCGCAGCGCCAGCAGCGCCAGGCCGCTATACGCGACCGCCATGGCGATGCGCGGGCGCGCCCGGCTCCAATCCATCAGGCCCAGCAACAGCATGCAGGCGACGGGCAACAGGCGCACATCGACAAAATTGCTGCCATTGATATCGCTGGGGATTGCGACGAATTCGGCCAAGACCAAGGCACCGGGCAGGAATTGCGACCATTTCCAGCGCCCGCCGATCGCCCAGCCAAACACGATCAGGACATAGCACGCGATCGTCGTCGCCGCGTCCAGGATCATTGATTGATCGCGCAGCGTCAGCAGCAGGTACCATTCTTTTTCGTCCCAGCGCCAGCGGTTGAAACTGCGTGCAGGGGCAGGCGACAGGACTTTCCACAGCGCGATCGTGATCACCGTGGCGAGCAAGGGCCACAATAGCACGATCAGCCGCCGCCCCGCGGCGCGCCAGTCGTGCGTCGCGATGACCTCGCGAAACCGCGATGGGCGCCACCAGCCCGGCGGCAGTACATCGATCTCGCGCCCGACCGCATTGGCGCCGATCAAAAACGGCAGCAGCAATCCGCCGATCGCATGGCACAGCAAGGCGACCGGCTGTGCCACGATCAGCATCGTCGCGCGCCGGCTGGGTTGTTTTTCCAGCCAGATCGCGGCGGCAAATGCGCTCAGCGCCAGACCCGTCGCCAGGATGAAATTGAGAAATCCGGTCAGCAGCGGAAAACTGAATACATACATCAGCGCCCAGCCCGCGCCGTGGCCGCCGCGCGCATTCAGCATGCGGATCGTCGCCAGGCACCCGCCCGAATATAGCGCGGTCGCCAGCACGGTCGACCACCAGCCCGCCGCCAGCACGCCAAACGGCGCCCCGATCAGCTTCATCAGCACGCCATCGCCGATGTTGAGCGTAAACACCCATTTCCACGCGAAATATTTTTCAAGCGGGCTGTTGGGCCCGGCCGCCTCGATCGCGGCGGCGCCCATGTGCCCGGGAATGTCGATCAGCGGCGGCACCTCGACCAGCACGAACGGCATGCACACCAGCAGCACGATCAGGCCGATGCCGGGCGTGCTCAGCCAGGGCAGCCCCGCCATCGCCTGGTTGAACGGGGTCTTGTTGAACGGCCAAAACCGGATCTGCATTGTCAATCAGGCCCGCCAAGGAAAAGCCGACGCTCAGGAACAGGCGACTTGTCCTGACACTTTGGCCAGGAATAGCGCGTTGATGTCATCCCACGGTGCGCAATTGTCGATATCCTTTGGGTGGTGGTTTGAGCCCAACCGGTTTCTGGTCTAGCCCCGACGGCGTGACCACCCAACCTGCCCCTCCCCATGCCCCAACTCCAATGATGGCGCAATATCTGGCGCTGAAGGCGCAAGCGGACGGCTGCCTGTTGTTCTATCGCATGGGCGATTTTTTCGAACTGTTTTTCGACGATGCCCGGCGCGCCAGCCAAGTGCTCGACATCGCGCTGACCAGCCGGGGCGAATATGCCGGCGTACCGATTCCGATGTGCGGTGTGCCGGTCCATGCGGCAGAGGGGTATCTGGCGCGATTGATCCGCGCCGGGTGCCGCGTGGCGATTGCCGAACAAGTCGAAACCCCCGAGCAGGCGAAACAGCGCGGCGGGGCAAAGGCGCTGGTGACGCGTGATATCGTGCGGTTTGTCACCGCGGGAACTCTCACCGAAGACGCGCTGCTCGAACCGCGCCGCGCCAATGTGCTGGCCGCTGTGGGCATGGTTGCGGGCAGCGTAGGGGTGGCCGCTTGTGATATTTCGACAGGGCGCGTCGAACTGGAAGACTGCGCGCCCGATGGTTTGGGCGCGGCGCTGGCGCGAATTGGTGCAAGCGAAGTGATTGTGGCCGAGGCGGCGGCAAGTCTGTTGGGGGCGACGCTTGGTGATGCCATCGGCGCGATTGCACGACCGTCGCGCGGGTTTGACTCGGCGCGCGGCGAAACGCTTTTGCGCGATGTGCATGGTGTGACCACGCTCGATGGATTTGGCGCGTTTTCGCGCGCGATGCTGGCGGCGGCGGCTGGCTTGATTGACTATCTAGATCATGTCGGGCGTGGCCGGCTGCCGTTTCTGTTGCCGCCGATCGCGCGCATGGCCAATGCAACGATGGCGATGGATGAGGCAACGCGCAGCAGCCTGGAAGTGACCCAAAGCCAGGGTGGTGGGCGCAAAGGCAGCCTGATCGAGGCTGTAGACCGGTGTGTAACGGGGGCTGGCGCGCGGGCGCTGGCCGACGATCTCTCGGCGCCGCTGACCGATCTGGCCGCCATCCGCCAGCGGCTTGAACTGGTCAGCTGGCTACACGATGATCCACTTTTACGCGGCGACGTGCGCGCGTTGTTGCGCGCTTCGCCCGATATCGGGCGCGCGATTGGCCGGGTTGTCGCCGGGCGCGGGTCTCCGCGCGATCTGGGCCAATTGCGCGATGGGCTGGGCGAAGCGGCGCGACTGGCCGATCTGATCGGCAGCGCAGGCCATCTGCCGCAGCTGGCCGCTGGACTGTTGCCGCATTTGCGCGGGCATGGCGCGCTGGTGGATGTTTTCGCCCGCGCGCTGGTGCCGACGCCGCCGACCGAGCGCAGCAGCGGCGGGTTCATTGCCGAAGACTACGACGCCGCGCTCGATGAATTGCGCCGCATGGCGAGCCATTCGCGCCGCGC
>JAYTHT010000257.1:0-14607 GCA_043732365.1 Novosphingobium sp.
GCCATAAATCACCTGGCCCAGCGAATCCCCGACCAGCAGCAGATCGCAATGCGCATCGAGCAATTGCGCCTGCCGCGCAGTATACGCGGTCAGCATCACGATCGGGGTTGCCGTCACCCCATCGACCTTGCGTTGCCGCAATTCGGGTACGGTCAGCCGTTTCATCGGGGCCGGGGTCGGATGCGCCCGGCTGGTCGATGTATCGAGCTGAAACGTGGTGGACATGGTCAATTCCTGTGAGATTGCAATATGGGCCGCATTGGTCGGGCGTTTTTGCATGAGGCACAAGATATTTGCGCGTTGCATAGACCAAAAAGCGCTTTGCCGGGGGGCCGCGTACGTCTAGCGTCAATTCTATAACCTGGTTTCCGTTGCAACCAGGCCCGGTCGAGGCGTGCTCCAAGGGGGGATGGCGCTTTGTTGACCGGGCGATTTGCGATGGACCACGGCGGGAGAAATCAATGTTTGGTCGCGTCAAATCACTCGACGCTATTCTAGCGACGGCCGAGAAAAAGTCGCTGCATCGCTCACTCGGTCCGGTCCAACTCACTCTGCTTGGGGTGGGCGCGGTCATTGGAACCGGGATTTTCGTGCTCACTGCTGCCGCTGCGCAAAAAGCCGGGCCTGGCATGATGTGGAGCTTTGTCATCGCAGGCTTTGTCTGCGCGGTTGCGGCACTGTGTTATTCTGAACTCGCCTCGATGGTGCCGGTTTCCGGGTCTGCTTATACTTACACGTACGCGGTCGTTGGCGAACTGCTGGCCTGGATGGTGGGCTGGGCCCTGATTCTGGAATATGCGGTGGCCGCATCGGCGGTGTCGGTCGGCTGGTCCGGGTATTTCATGGGCCTGCTAAAGAGTTGGTTTGGCGTCGTCTTACCCACTTCGTTAAGTTCCGGACCGGCGTGGTCGCTGGTCCACGGGTTACCGTATGCCGATTTTTCGATCGGCATTATCAATGTCCCGGCGATCTGTATTGCGGGCTTGATCACCGCGCTGCTGGTCAAAGGAACGACCGAGAGCGCCACGGTCAATGCGGTGCTGGTGACGATCAAGATCTGCGCCTTGACCATGTTTGTGGTGCTGACATTGCCGCTGATGCATGCGAGCCATTTTGCACCATTCGCGCCCAATGGCTGGTTTGGCCCTGCGGGCACGACCGGAATGGGTATTGTCGGTGCCGCCTCGTCAATTTTCTTTGCCTATGTCGGGTTCGATGCGGTGTCGACCGCCGCCGAAGAGACCAAGAACCCGCAGCGCAATGTGCCGATCGGGTTGATGTGTAGCCTGGCGATCTGTACCATTTTCTACTTGCTGGTCGCAGCGGGCGCGGTCGGTGCGATCGGTGCGCAACCAACGGCCTTGGGCGTATCGCCTGATTCGTCCGAATTCGCCGCGCAGTGTGCCGCGCTGACGGCCAAGGGCGCCCAGCCGCTGGTCTGTTCGAAGGAAGCGCTGGCGTATGTGCTGCGGTCGGTCAATTACACGCGGGCAGGCGATCTGATCGGCATCGCGGCGAACCTGGCGCTGCCGTCGGTTATCCTGATGATGATCTTTGGCCAGACGCGCATTTTCTTTGTGATGGCGCGCGATGGGCTGCTGCCGGAAAAGCTTGCGACCGTGCATCCCAAGTGGAAAACGCCTTATATCGTCACGATCTTCACCGGGATTTTCGTGGCATTTGCGGCGGCGCTGCTGCCGGTCGGTCAACTTGCCGATATTTCCAACTCGGGCACGTTGTTTGCCTTTTTCATGGTGGCGCTGGCGGTAATGATCTTGCGGTTGCGTGATCCTGGTCGCGAGCGTCCGTTTCGTACGCCGTTGCTGTGGGTGATCGGGCCGATTGCCGCCTTTGGGTGTGTGTTCCTTTACGCCAATCTGCCGTTGAGCTCGATCCTGGTCCTGCCGATCTGGGGCGGCATCGGGCTGGTGTTTTACTTTGCTTATGGCTTTCGCAAGAGCCATGTCGGGATCGGTCTTTCCGAAAAGCACGACTAAAGAAACCCGCTGCCTGGCCGCAGGCAGATTGGTCGCATAACGCGGGCCGGGAACGCACAGGCGTTTTCCGGCCCGTTTTTCATCCGGGGCCATTTTTCATCTGTGGCCATTTTCCATCCGGGGATTGCGCAATCGGGAAATGAGAACATAATAGGAACATGATTCGAATCGCCCCCACCTCAACCCTCCCCGTCCCGGAGAAGGAGACCGCGCGCAGCGTGGGGGAGGGGCCTTTCGGGCAAGTGATCCCTTACCGGGACAGCAAGCCCGCGCCATCAACGTCGTGTCCGGGGCCTGCCCCGCTTCGGGACGGGGAGGCTTGGCGCACGCGCACAACGCGGTGGCGCCCGGGGTATCAGGCCGAAACGCCTTGTCTTCATACCGAACTGTTCGCCTCTGCCGACGAAGCAAGCGGCGCGGCCCTGGCACTCGCGTTCGCACACGACCCGGATGACCATCGCCCGTGGCTGTGGGTGCAGGACAAAACGGCGATCCGGCAGTCGGGTCGGCCTTATCGTCCTGGCTTGCCCCAATCGTTACGCCACCGGCTGATCCATGTGGCCGCCGACCGGGCGCAGGACGCGTTGTTCGCGTTGGAAGAAGGGCTGCAGTGTCGCGATCTGGCATTTGTCGTCGGCGAAATTGCGGGTAATCCGGCGGCGCTCGATTTCACCGCGTCGCGCCGGTTAAGCCTGGTGTCGGCACGCAATGGCGTGCCGTTGTGGCTGGTGCGGCTGGCGGCGCGGCACGATCTGGGATCGGCGCGGATGCGCTGGGATGTTGCGTCCGCGCCCAGTCCGCCGCCGCGATGGAACGCGCAAGGCCCCGGCGATCCGCGCTGGCAGGCCGACCTGTTTCGCGCACATGTGTTTCAACCTGGTCAATGGATGCTTGGTCATGACGGACAGCACGAGGCCCTGCGCGCCTTCGCGCAAGATCATGGGCGCGCCTTCGCACCAGATCATGGGTATGCCTTCGCGCAGGATCATGGCGGTGTGGTGCCCGATGCTGCCGATCGAGCGCTGGCGGCTGAACAACGAATCGCCTGACAACACACCTGGCGCGCCGCTCGTGCTGGTCGGCGAAACCGCGCATGGCCCGCGCATCACCGCCGCGTCTGCCCCGGCGCGGCAGGTGGGCGCGCGCGTAGGTGGGTTGCTGGCCGATGCGCGCGCGGTGGCGCCCGGGCTCGTCGTGCATCCTGCCGATCCAGCGGGTGACCGCGCATTGCTGGAAACGCTGGCGCTGTGGGCACAGCGGTGGGGGCCATGGTCCGCGCTGGATCCGCCCGATGGCCTGATCATCGATGTCACCGGGGTGCCACACTTGTTCGGGGGCGAAGCGGCGCTGATGGTAGATGCACAAGCCTGTTTTGCCGCGCGCGGGTTGTCCGTGCGGCTGGCCATCGCGCCGACCGCAGGGGCCGCGTGGGCTATCGCGCATTATGGCGTCAACCATGGCGCGCTGGCCCCTAATGCTGATCCCCCCAATGCTGATCGCCCCAATGCTGATCCCCTCGTGGCGCTGGCCGATTTGCCAGTGGCGGCGCTGCGGCTCGATCATACGGTTGTGCTGTTGCTCGAACGGCTGGGGCTCAAACGTATTGGCGATCTGGCGACGGTGGGTCGCGCCGCGCTCGCCCGCCGGTTTCGCGACCGGCGCGCACCAATGGCCAATCCGTTGATAAGGCTGGACCAACTGGCCGGGCGCGTTCCAGAACCGATCCTGCCGGTGCTGGGCGTGGCGGTGCCAATGGTACAGCGCCGGTTGATGGAGCCGGTGCGACACCGCACGCTGCTTGACCGCGTGGTCGATGATCTGGCCATCGCGCTCGCCCGCCGACTGGAGGCGGCGGGGCAGGGCGCCCGCCGGATCGAACTCGGGTTGTGGAAAGTCGATGGCGATGTACTGGTGCGCCGGATCGAACTGGCGGCGGCGACGCGCGATCCGGCGCATATCGCGCGGTTGTTTGCGGATCGGCTGGATGATTGTGACGCCGGTTTCGGCATTGAACTGGTGCGCCTGTCCGCCCCCTGGGCCGAACCGCTGGCGCTGACCCAAGGCGATCTGGATGCAGCGGCGCAGGCGCACGGCACCAGCCTGGCTGCCTGTCTCGATCGGCTGACCGTGCGGCTGGGCCAGCACGCGGTGGCCATGCCGATCCCGCGCGCCAGCCACATGCCCGAACGCGCGCAACGCTGGGTGACGCCAGATTCGGCGATGTCAGGCCCCGCGATGATCGTGCAAGAGGAACTGACGTTCCACCCCCGCCCGCTCAAACTGCTCGACCGGGCAGAGCCGATCGCGGTGATCTATGAAGCGCCCGACGGATTGCCGCGTGTGTTCCGCTGGCGCGGGCACGTCCACGAAATTACCCGCGCCGCTGGCCCCGAACGGATCGCGCCCGAATGGTGGCGCGAAAAGGGCGGGGCACGGCTGCGCGATTATTACCGCATCGAGGACAGCACCGGCCGCCGCTACTGGATCTATCGCCGCGGCCTGCCCGACGATGGACGCGGCGGCGCGCCGGAATGGTTTTTGCAGGGCATGTGCAGTTAGAGTCAGACCCTTAGCCGTGGTGCGCCTGCGTACCCCGGTTGAACACCGTGTCCCCGGCGATTACGGCATCGACCGGGATATCGGGCAGCGCCGTAACCTCATCATACAGCGGCGCGAAATCGGTATCGAGCGCCTGGCGCAGCAAATCCTCAAAGCTGCGGATGACGAAATAGCCCTGTTGGTAATCGTCGATGTGATAGGGTGTGCGCATCACCCGGCGCAGATCAAATCCGATGCGATTGGGCGAAGGGTCATCGAGCGAGAACACTGATTCGCCGTGCGATGAGACGATGCCCGCGCCATAAATCCGCAAATCGCCGCCGCTTTCGACCAGCCCGAATTCCACCGTGTACCAATAAAGCCGCGCCAACCGCGCAATCGCGCCCAAGCCATCGGCGCGCATTCCGCCCTGGCCATAGGCTTGCATGAAATCGGCAAATACCGGATGCGCCAGCAAAGGCACATGCCCGAACACATCATGAAACACATCAGGCTCTTCCAGGTAGTCAATCTGATCAGGGCGGCGGATAAAGCGCCCCGCGACAAACCGGCGATTGGCCAGATGGTCAAAAAATACGTGGTCGGGTACGAGCCCCGGCACAGCCACGACCTGCCACCCGGTCGCCTTCATCAACCGTTCCGAAACGTCCTCAAACCGGGGAATCCCGGGCCGCGTCATCCGCAACACATCGAGCCCCGCCAGGAATTCGGGCACGACCCGATCGGTCAACTGCCCCGCCTGGCGCGCAAACAGCCGATCCCACAGCGCGTGTTCACCGGGGGTGTAGCGGTCCCAATCCTGCGGGATGATCCGGTTTTTCGCCAGATCATTGCGGGCCAGATCATTGCTGGCCACATCATCGGGTGCGTTTGCAGGCATAGGGTTCACCTTTTCTTTGGGGCTAGTTTACGCGCACAGCGGCCCAGGCTCAAGCCGCCGTCACATAGTCTGCCGTGCGCAATAAACCTCCGGGACCGATGCGATGTTCCATGCATCGGGACCGGGCAGAGCCTACCTTTTGCATATGATTCCAACAGGAACCCTGGCCATGACAGCATGAACGGCGCGCGAGTCGAATGGCTCGACCTGGCAAGGGGCATGGGCATCGTGCTGGTCGTCGCTGGCCATGCCGAACGCGGGCTGATGTCTGCCAATATCGCGCGCGGCGCGGCGTGGCATCTGTTCGACCTGGTGCTGTATACCTTTCACATGCCGTTGTTCATGCTGTTGGCGGGGCTGAATGTGGCGGGCTCGTTGCGACGCGGACGCCGTACATTTCTACAGGGCAAGCTGTGGACGATCGCCTGGCCGTATGTGCTGTGGTCGCTGATACAGGGGACTTTGTTGGTGCTGTTGTCGGGCATGACCAATGGCAAAGGCGACTGGTCGGCGCTGGCAAAGATTGGCTGGCAGCCAATTTCGCCATTCTGGTTCCTTTATGCGCTGATGGTCTACATGGTGGTGGTTGCGTTCACCGGTATTCGTGCGCGCGTACTGGTGCCGCTGGCCTTGGTGGGGGGTGTTGCCAGCCAGGTCCTCGATGGCGATTCGCTCGTGCATCAGATTTGTTATCAGGCGGTGTTTTTCGTGACCGGGGTGCTTGGCGCATCGCGGATCAGGGCGCTGCCGGCGCATCGCGTGCTGTTGGTCGTGCTGCTGACACTGATGGCGATCGGGTGGTGCGGCGCGTTTGCGCTGATGCCGTCAGGCGGGGAAACACCATATCTCAAACCGGCGGCTTTGCCCGCAGCGGCCTGTGGTATCGGGTTCATGCTGGTGCTGGCGCGGTTGTCGATGGGCAGCGTGGTGCAACCGCTGTTCCTGCGTCTGGGCCGCGCCTCGATGACGATTTATGTCATGCATATCCTGGGCACGGCGGGCGCCCGGATCGTGTTGACCCGGTTGCACATCCCGCACCAGCCAATGGTCTGGTCGGTGATCTATTGGATCGCGTGCACGGCGGTGGGTCTGAGCGGGCCTTTGCTGGTGCACGAGATTTTGGCGCGACACGGCGGCTTGGTCCCGCTCGGCTTGGCGCCGCGCAAGCGCATTGCATCGCTCAATCCCACCGCAGTGATCAGGATGGCCTGATTCCCACGAATATCCAGGCGTGCCCATCTGGCCACTGGATTATGTCAGGAACAGAACATATAAAGAACAAATGACTCAGCTATCGACGATGGAAAAACTCGGCATTCTGGCCGATGCGGCAAAATATGATGCTTCGTGCGCGTCGTCGGGCACGACCAAACGCGACAGCCGGAGCGGCAAAGGGATCGGGTCGACCGAGGGCATGGGTATCTGCCATGCGTATGCACCCGACGGACGGTGTATTTCGCTGCTGAAAATCCTGCTGACCAACCATTGCATTTTCGACTGCCATTATTGCATCAACCGCAAAAGCTCGAACGTGCGACGCACCCGGTTTTCCCCGCAAGAAGTCGCCGATCTGACGCTGGCATTCTATCGCCGCAACTATATCGAGGGCCTGTTCCTGTCATCGGGAATCATCAAAAGTTCCAACCATACGATGGAACAGATGATCGAGGCGGCGCGGATCTTGCGCGAAGATCATCAGTTTCGCGGCTATATTCACCTCAAGACCATCCCGGAGGCCGATCCGGACATGGTGCGCCGCGCCGGGCTGTTTGCTGATCGCGTGTCAATCAATGTGGAATTGCCCACCGTTGCCGGGTTGACCCGGCTGGCCCCCGACAAATCGGCGCCGCGTATCGAGGGCGCAATGGACCTGATCCAGGATGCGATTGTCGATGCGCGCGATGCGCGGCGCCATTTCCGCCATGCCCCACGCTTTGCCCCGGGCGGCCAATCGACGCAGATGATCATCGGCGCCGATGCCGCCAGCGATGCCGATATCATCACGCGTTCGGCCGGCCTGTATGACCGGTTCGGCCTGCGCCGGGTATATTATTCGGCATTCAGCCCGATCCCCGATGCCAGCGCGGTCCTGCCGCTGAAACGTCCGCCGCTGATGCGCGAACACCGGCTGTATCAATCGGATTGGCTGATGCGGTTTTACGGTTATCGCGCCGACGAAGTGCGCGCGGCGGCCGATGCGGGGGGGATGCTGCCGCTCGATATCGATCCAAAGCTGGCGTTTGCGCTTAAATTTCGCGATCGCTTTCCGGTCGATGTCAACTGCGCGGCGCGAGAGGCGCTGTTGCGGGTGCCGGGGTTGGGCGTGCGCGCGGTCAATGCGATCGTGTCGGCACGGCGGCAACGGCGGCTGCGGCTGGAAGACGTTGCGCGGCTGACCGTGTCGTTGACCAAAGTGCGGCCGTTCATCATCGCCGCCGACTGGCGCCCGCTGGAGCTTGCCGATCGGGCGGATTTGCGCAGTGTGGTCGCCCCGCGTGGGGGTGAACAGTTCGAACTGTTCGGGCCATGACCGTGCAGTCGCAGTGGCGCGTGCCGGTTGCGGCGCATGATGATTTTGAGGGCTGGCGCGATACCGCACGGCGGCTGATCCAGGCGGGCATTGCACCTGAGCGCGTGGGTTGGTCGCTGCCGGGCGAAGCGGCGGGTGATCTGTTTGCGAGCGATATGCCACCAGCGCCGCCAGTTGATGCACCGCCGGTGCGCGCATCGCGCGGGTATCTCGATCTGGCGCAAAGCGCGGCGCTGCATGCCGGTCCAATGCGGTTCGATGTGCTGTACCGGGTGTTGTGGCGCTTGCAATCGGCGCCCCGGTTGATGGAGGACCGCGCCGACCCCGATGTGCGCGCGATCGATGCGCTGGCCCGCGTGGTGCGGCGCGATATCCACAAAATGCGGGCATTTGTACGGTTTCGCGTGATTGAAAGTGCGGATGGCGATCAGTATGTCGCGTGGTTTGAACCGGGACACCACATTCTGGCGGCCAATGCCGGGTTTTTTGTGCGCCGGTTTGCCGCGATGCGCTGGTCGATCCTGACCCCGCTGGGCGCGCTGCACTGGGATGGCGAGGTCTTGCGCAAAGGCCCGCCGGCCAATCGCGGCGATGCGCCGGGCGGCGATCCGGCAGAGGCGTTGTGGCGCACGTATTACGCGGCGATTTTCAATCCTGCGCGGTTGAAAGTCGATGCGATGGTCAAGGAAATGCCGCGCCGATATTGGAAAAACCTGCCCGAGGCCGACCTGATCCCTGAATTGATCGCGCAAGCCCAGGCGCGTGAAGCGGCAATGATCGCGCTCGGCGGCGAAGACATGGGGCGGCCGCCCGAAACGCTCGCGGCGCTGAATGCGGCGGTGGCATCATGCCGCCGCTGTGCAATCGGGTGCAATGGCACGCGCGCGGTGCCGGGCGAGGGGGCCTCGCCTGCCGAATTGATGATTATTGGCGAACAGCCGGGCGACACCGAGGAACGCACCGGGCGGCCATTTGTCGGTCCCGCCGGGCAAGTGCTGCGCGATCACGCGCGCAAGGTCGGCATCGATCTGACAACGGCACGGCTGACCAATGCGGTGCGTCATTTCCGCCATGTGCCGCACGGCAAACAGCGGCTGCATCAGACCCCGCTGGCGCGCGAGATCGACACATGTCGCTGGTGGCTCGATGCCGAACGCGCGCTCGTCCGGCCCCGGTTGATCGTGGCGCTCGGCGCCAGCGCGGCGCGTGGCATTCTGGGGCGCACGGTTGGCGTGCAGCAGGAACGCGGGCGGTTGGTGCCGCTGGACGACGGTGCGCAACTGTTGATCACCACGCACCCCAGCTATCTGTTGCGGCTGGGTGATGCGGCGCGCATCGAAGAAGAAGCCCGATTTTCCGGCGATCTTGCATTGGCGGCCCAAAACCTGGCTGCCCACCAGCTGCGCCGGTGATACGCAATGCCCGAACCCGCACTGACCCCCGAACGCCGCCATGTTGTACCCGGCGGCCCATCTGGTCCTCTGGACCGCGCCGGTTTTGTCGAGCTTGGGTTGATGACCTGTTTTTCGTTCCTGCGCGGTGCGTCGGACCCGGTTGACCTGGTCACGACGGCGCGGGCGCTCGGCTATGACTCGGTCGGGATTGCCGATGTCAATTCGCTGGCCGGGGTGGTGCGGTTTCATGTCGAGGCACTTGCGCTCGGGCTGCGGCCGGTTATCGGCTGCCGCATCGAGACGGTGGAGGGGCTGTCGTTCCTGGCCTATCCGCGCGATCGCGCCGCGTATGGGCGGTTGTGCCGGCTGATCTCTGCCGGGCGCATGGCGACGCCCGATGGCGCCTGGCAAGAAAAAGGGCGATGCGACATCACGCTGGCGATGCTGGCGGCGCATGGGCAGGATGTCGCGCTGGTTGTGATCCCGCCGCGCGATCTGGATCAGGTTTTAACGATCGCGGTGCCGGGCAATGTCGTGCCGTTGGCCACAGGCAATCCCCCACCGGCAAACACTTTATCCACCAGTTTTGCCGGAGTTATCCCCCATGTTGTCCACAGCCTGCCGGGCATGCGGCATGTGGCGGCAGGGTATATCTATTGCGGCGATGATGTGGCGCGAATCAACGCGATCGATGCGATGGCGCGCGCCCACGGCTTGACGATCATGGCGACCAACGATGTGCTGTATCACGAGGCGGCGCGGCGTCCGCTGCACGATGTGATGACCGCGATTAGCCACAAATGTACGGTGGCCAATGCCGGCCACTGGTTGGAACCCCATGCCGAGCGGCATCTGAAATCGCCCGAAACAATGACGCGGCTGTTTGACCGCTGGCCACACGCGTTGACCGCCGCGCGCACGCTGGCCGATGGCTGTACATTTGCGCTTACCGATCTGCGCTATGAATATCCCGAAGAAATCTGCCCCGATGGTCGCGATCCACAAGACTGGCTGGACGAACAGACCTGGATCGGCGCCAAATGGCGCTATCCGGGCGGTGTGCCAGAGGGGGTGGCCGATACGTTGCGGCGCGAACTGGCGCTGATCGGTCGGCTCGATCTTCCGGCCTATTTTCTGACGGTCAAGGACATTGTGGATTTCGCGCGGGCGCAAGATCCGCCGATCCTGTGTCAGGGGCGTGGCTCTGCGGCCAATTCGGCAGTGTGTTATTGCCTGGGGATCACGGCGGTTGATCCGGCCAAACATGCGCTGCTGTTTGACCGGTTTATTTCCGAAGAGCGCAAGGAACCGCCCGATATCGACGTCGATTTCGAACACGAGCGGCGCGAAGAGGTGATCCAGTACATCTATCGCCGATATGGCCGCCACCGCGCCGGGCTGTGCGCCACGGTCATTCACTATCGCCCGCGTATGGCAATCCGCGAAGTGGGCAAAGCGATGGGTCTGACCGAGGATGTCACCGGCGCGCTCGCCCGCACGGTGTGGGGCAGTTGGGGCGATGATCTGGCGGACGCCAAAGTGTCGCAAGCCGGGTTGGATATGTCCGACCCGCATTTGCGCCGGGTAATTCGCCTGGCCGAGGGCATGATCGGCATGCCGCGCCATCTGTCCCAACATGTCGGCGGGTTTATCCTGACTCGCAATCCGTTGATCGAAACGGTGCCGGTCGGCAATGGCGCGATGCCCGATCGCAGTTTCATCGAATGGGACAAGGACGATATCGACGCGCTCGGCATCCTCAAGGTCGACATCCTCGCGCTGGGCATGCTGACCTGCATCCGCAAATGCCTCGATCTGGTCGAGGCGCACCACGGTCGCAGCCTGACACTCGCCACCGTCCCGCGCGAGGATCCGCAAGTCTACGCGATGTTGCGCAAGGGCGATTCGCTCGGGGTGTTCCAGGTCGAGAGCCGCGCACAGATGAACATGCTACCGCGGCTGCGCCCGCGCGAGTTTTACGATCTGGTGATCCAGGTGGCGATCGTCCGCCCCGGGCCGATCCAGGGCGACATGGTCCACCCCTTCCTCAAGCGCCGCCGCGGCGAGGAGAAGGTCGAAATTCCCGCGCCGGGGCCTGAGCACGGCCCGCCCGATGAGCTGTCTTCGATCCTGGCGCGGACGCTGGGGGTTCCGATCTTCCAGGAACAGGCGATGAAGATCGCGCTCGATGCGGCCAAGTTTTCCAGTCTTGAGGCCAATCGACTGCGCAAGGCAATGGCCACGTTTCGCTCACGCGGCATGGTCGACGAACTTCAGGACATGATGGTCGAGCGGATGGTGAGCCGCGGGTATGATCGCGACTTTGCCCAGCGCTGCTTCAACCAGATCCGCGGGTTCGGCGAATACGGCTTTCCCGAAAGCCACGCCGCCAGCTTCGCGCATCTGGTGTATGTTTCGAGCTGGCTCAAATGCCACTATCCCGCCGCGTTCGCCTGCGCGTTGCTCAATTCGCAACCGATGGGGTTCTATGCCCCCGCGCAGATCGTGCGCGATGCGGTGGAGCACGGGGTGCAGGTGCTGCCCGCAGATGTGAACGCCAGCGAGTGGGATTGTGCGCTTGAGCCCACCACCAACACGTACCGTCACCCCGGCGAAGGCCGGGGCCCAACCACCCTTGCGTGCGGACGCGGAGGTCAGTTGGATCCCCGCCTTCGCGGGGATGACGAAGCGAGTAGGGGGGAAGACCATGGCCGCCTCGACCATGGCTTCGCCCTCCGCCTGGGCCTGCGCCAGATCGATGGACTGCCCGAGGCGGTCGCCGCGCAGCTCGTCGATGCGCGCGAGGAAGGCGGGGCTTACCGCGATGTCGCCGCCTTGCGCGATCGGGCGAAGCTCTCACCGCCGCATATCGAACGGCTCGCCGCAGGCGATGCGTTCACCTCGCTGGCGCTGCCCCGGCGTCAGGCGCTGTGGGATGCGCGCAGCCTGATCGGCGGGGAGGGCCTGCCGTTGTTCGCCCATGCAGAAGCGCGCGACGAGGGTGCGGAAACCTGGCGCACCCTGCTCCCCGCCATGCCGCTGAGCGAGGAAGTCGTCGCCGATTACCAGACCCAGCGATTATCACTCAAAGCCCATCCGCTGGCATTCCTGCGCGCCAGCCTGGCCGACCGCGGGTTCGTGCGCGCAGTGGACCTGCGCAAGCGCAAGTTCCGCAGCATGGTCCAGGTCGCGGGGGTGGTGCTGATCCGTCAGCGTCCGGGCAGCGCCAAGGGGGTGTGCTTCATCACGCTGGAGGATGAGACCGGGGTGATCAATCTGGTGGTGTGGCCCGATCTGAAGGACAAGCAGCGCAAGGTGGTGATGGGTTCGCGGCTGATGGAAGTGCGCGGGCGGGTGGAATACGACGACGAGGTGATCCACGTGATCGCCGCGCACATGACCGACGCGACGGCCTCGCTGATGGCGCTGTCGGACGATCTGCTGCCGACCACAATCGCCCGCGCCGATCATTGCAATAGCCCGCTGACCTCGAAATTCGCGCCTCCTGCGGAACCCTGGACCCCGCCGCCGCCCGGCAATCGCGAGTGCGGGTTCCAGCAAGGCCATCCGCGCGACGTGCGGGTGGTCCCCAAAATTCTCCCGCCCTCGCGCGATTTCCACTGACAACAACGCAAGCCAACTTCACTTGGCGTTAACGCACAGGCTGGCTATAGCGCCGCCATGCCAGCCAATTCGCCCGCGCGTCTCGCCATCCTGTCCCTCACCGCCACCGCGCTGGCTTTCACCGCCGGGTGTGCCGGCGGGGGCAAGCCCAAGGATACCGCCTACGTCGCGCGCGATGTGGATACGCTTTATCTGGTCGCCAAGGACCGGCTCGATCGCGGCCGCGCCAAGGAAGCCGCCGCGTTGTTCGATGAAGTCGAGCGCCAGCATCCCTATTCGCCATGGGCCCGCCGCGCCCAGCTGATGAGCGCGTTTTCGTACTACATCGATCGCGATTACCCCAAGTCGGTGCAATCGGCGCAGCGCTTTCTCCAGATTCATCCGGGCAACAAGGATGCGCCGTATGCCTACTACCTGATCGCGCTCAGCTATTACGAGCAGATCAGCGACGTCACCCGCGACCAGAAGATCACCCAGCAAGCGCTGGATACGCTGACCGAGGTCGTCCGCCGCTATCCCAACACCACCTATGCCAACGATGCCAAGCTCAAGATCGACCTCGTCAACGATCACCTTGCGGGCAAGGAAATGGAGATCGGGCGGTTCTATGAACGCAGCGGCAAGTGGCTCGCGGCCTCGCTGCGGTTCCGCACCGTGACCGAAAAGTACCAGCAGACCAGCCACACCCCCGAGGCGCTCTATCGTCTGGTTGAAACCTATCTGTCGCTCGGCATCCCCGAGGAAGCGCAAAAGGCCGCGGCGGTGCTGGGCGCGAACTATCCCGGCAACGAATGGTACGCCAAGGCGTTCAAGCTGATGAACAAGCACGCGCCGGATACCAAAGCCGCCTGATACCCTAGCCCCGCGGTTGACATTGGCGGTCGAGCGGCGCTTTGCTTGCCGTCTCCCATGCTTTCCCAAAAGACCCGCTACACCATCCGCGCTTTTCAGCACCTCGCCGATCGCTGGGGGCAGGGGCCGGTGCGGCTTCAGGATATCGCCGAAGCGCAGAATATCCCACGCAAGTTTTTGACCGTGATCATGGCCGAAATGACCCGCGAGGGCCTGCTGCTGTCGCACCGCGGGCGCGACGGCGGCTACGAGCTGGCGCTGCCGCCGGTCGATATCCGCTATGGCGACCTGATCCGCCTGACCCGCGGCAGCCTGGCGCTGGTTCCGTGCGCCGCACGCAACGCGCACGAGCGCTGCGACAACTGCCTGCCCGAGGCCGAATGCCGCCTGCGCGGGCTGATGCTGACGCTGCGCGATGCCACCGCCGAGATGCTCGACCGGATGTCGCTGGCCGATGCCATCGAGCTCGAGCCGTCGTTCGCCGAAGAAGCCGCCTGACGCCGCGCGTTGCATCGGCTAGAACGTTCGCAACGCCATGCTGACCGCGCTGTCCATCCGCAACATCGTCCTGATCGAGGCGCTCGAACTGGCCTTTGGCGGCGGGCTGGGGGTGCTGACCGGCGAGACCGGGGCGGGCAAATCGATCCTGCTCGATGCGCTGGGGCTGGCGCTGGGCGCGCGCGCCGAGACTTCGCTGGTGCGCAGCGGCGAAGCGCAAGCGAGCGTGGTCGCGAGCTTCGAATTCGACCGGCTTCCGCCCGCGATCCGCGA
>JAYTHT010000258.1:0-1336 GCA_043732365.1 Novosphingobium sp.
GAAAATGGCACGCGCGAAATCGTGTCACATTGGTATGACGGGTCCGAAACGCGCACGACCTGGGCCGGGGTGCGCCACGACGCGCTGCGCATGACCCAGGCATTGCGCGCGCTACGGTTCAAGTCGGGGGGGATCAAGCAGGGCGACCGCATCGCCACGCTGGCGATGAACCATCACCGCCATCTGGTCAGCTGGTACGGCGCGGTTGGCGCTGGCGGCATCCTGCATACGGTCAATCCGCGCCTGTTCGACGATCAGTTGGACTACATCGTCAATCACGCCGAAGATCGCGTATTGCTGTTTGACTTGCAATGGGCTCCGATTGTCGAGCGAATGAAACCGCGCTGGCCGACGATCGAACACTATATCTGTTTCGACAGTGATGCGCCATTTCCCCATTTTCCGGCGCCCCATTTCGAAAAGTGGATCGCGCCGCATGACGGCAATGCCACCTGGGCCGATGGCGACGAGCGCGACCCGTGCATGCTGTGTTATACCAGTGGCACCACAGGCAATCCAAAGGGTGTGTTGTACGAACACCGGTCGACGGTGTTACATGCCATGACGGGCATCACCACAGCCGTATTCGGGCTCGACACGCGCACTGTAATGATGCCGATCGTGCCGATGTTTCATGCGGCGAGCTGGGGTTTGCCATGGGCTGGCGCGGCGGCGGGGTCGAAATTCGTCTATTCAGCGGTCAACGATCCGGCGGTGCTGTGCGATTTGTTTGAACGCGAAAAGGTTACTGCGGCGGCTGGTGTGCCGACCGTGTGGCTGGGCATGTTGCACCACCTCGAAAAAGTCGGCCAGCCGATTCCGCCCACCTTGCGTCAGGTGGTGTGCGGTGGATCGGCCATGCCGCGATCGATGATCGAACGGTTCATGCGAGCCGGTATTCGCGTTGCGCATCTGTGGGGCATGACCGAAACATCACCCATTGGCACCACCGGCGCAGAAACTGCCGACTGGGATACCCTGTCGTTTGAAGACCAGGTTTCGATGACCGCGCTGCAAGGGCGTCCGGCGTTTGGCGTGGAATTGCGGTGCGTCGATCTGAGCGATCCTGATCTGGTGCTGGCGCGCGATGGCAAAACCGCAGGCGCGCTGCAAGTGCGCGGGCCATGGGTGTTGAAACGGTATTTTCGGGCCGAGGCTGACGCGGTGTCGGCCGATGGATGGTTCGACACCGGCGATGTCGCGGTGATCCACCCCGATGGCAATCTGCAACTGACGGACCGCACCAAGGATGTGATCAAATCGGGCGGCGAATGGATCAGCTCAGTCGATCTGGAAAACGCGGCAGTGGGCCATCCCGCGGTGGCAGAAGCGGCGG
>JAYTHT010000259.1:0-4762 GCA_043732365.1 Novosphingobium sp.
CGAATATCGGGCAATGGAGCCATCATGGGGGAGTTTGCAAGCAGACGCCTGTCTGCGGGATTTACCTGGTTGGCCCTAGCCACGATGTCGGCGGCGGCGCTCGCGGCATTGTACTCGCTTCTGCAAGGGAAGTGAAGCTTGGGCTCAGTGGTGCATTATGCAGTATCCTCTGGCCAAGGGTAAAGCGTTTTTGGCTAAATCGTTAAGAAGGCTTATCGGACGTACCCCGAAAGAATGACCAGTTAACCTCTGTCGCGAGCTATCACATGAAATCCGAACACCTTGTGCTTCAGACTCACGCTTTTGACTTCTGGCTCGCTCGGGGCGCTGTCGCCCTGATCGCTGCTCTCCAGCTGCTCTTCGTCAATGCCAACATATCTCTGGGCCCGCGTTGGTTGGCGCCAGCATTCGAACTCGCAATGTTGGCCCCCCTGTCAATTGCAACCGCCTGGACACAAGGCAAGGCCAGGTCCGCAACAGCCGACCATCATTGGCACCGGATCGGCCAGTTTCGCAAGATGATCCGTCGCATGGCGTTGCTGCTGACAGCAATCGTGATGGCCATTAATTTTTACGCCCTGGTCGAGGTCGTGGGGGCGCTGCTGCATGGCGCAAAAGGAGGGCAGTCTCTTCTTCTCGATGCTTTGAACATCTGGTTCACCAATGTCGTCGTTTTTGCATTGTGGTTCTGGAATATCGATCGAGGAGGACCGCCTTTGCGCGGCCTCAGTCCAAAGGCTGCGCCCGACTTTCTCTTTCCTCAAATGCTCGGAAGCGGTGATCAGAACCCGACATGGACACCAGGATTTTTCGACTATTTCTACGTGTCATTCACGAACGCTACGGCCTTCTCGCCAACCGATACCATGCCTCTCAGCGTTCAAAGCAAGCTCCTGATGATGATAGAAGCGAGCGTGTCCCTTCTCACCGTAGGTCTTGTGGCAGCACGAGCGGTCAACATTTTGACCTAACGGCGCCGGCGTTAAATCAGGACGTTTGGTCAAATGGATTAGTGGAAGTCCGGCGATGGCTAACTTGTTTGTTCCTCCTGCGCTGGTCGATAACTCGGAGCATCAGGAACTGAGTGATGCCAGCGAGCCACACGAGAGCCGCAGCACTGATGGCCAATCACACGGGGTGGTGGAAGCGAGGGGTATTGAATGCCGCGAGCCAAATGGCCAAGGTGACACTGGCCACCCGAAGCGCCGCTGGCCTAAGACTGGCTTTCCTGATCGGCGAATTGACTTCGTTCATAAGCGACACCTCTTGGCTCCGATAACCCGATCCGATGATTTTTCAAATATGATGACGCTCAATTGCGGTGCAATTGCGGTGACGCTGCAATAAATGCATGACGATGACGGCAGCGTCATGTACCCTTCTTTGCTGCATCAGTGCTTCGCCCTTTCCGCGCTTAACCGCGCCATCAGCAGGGCGGCGCGTTTGATCTGGCGGGGGAAGCTGGACAGGTCGGCGCGTTCTTCGGGGGTGTGGTCGCCTCTGCTCGACAGGCCCAGGCCTGCCAGGCTGTCGACATATTGCGCGACGAAGCTGATGTCCCCGGCGCCGCGCCGCATCGGGTCGAGCGCGAGCATTGTGGCTAGACCCAGGTCGGCGTTGATGCCGTTCAGCTTGTCGAGCAAGGCCTGGTTGCCCGGCGTCGGGGCCATCGCTGGATAGGCCTGAGTGAATTCGATTTTGGCATCGGTCAGCGGCAGGTGTTTCGCGACAATGGCGATCATTCTGGCTTTGACCCGGTCGATCTGTTCGGGGGTCAGCGCGCGGTAGTCGCCGATGGCGACGGCGGTGGGCGGAACGATATTGGATTTGCCGGTGGCGGTGACTTCGGCTTCGTCGGGGCTAAGCGTGACAGTCGCGCCGGCGGCGACCAGGCCGATGTTCACTGTCAGGTTTGGTTCGGGCAATTGATCGCGGAACGCGGTGATGATGCGCGCCAGTTCATATGCCGCGCCATCGCCAACGGCGGCGGACCAGACCTGGCCCGCATGCGCGGTCTTGCCGCTGGCGGTGATCGTATACAGGCTGGCGGAACGGCGCGAGGTTGATCCGTAATCCTTGCCATCGATGACCACCAGGCCCTCAAAATCGAGCGCCACATCGGCGCTGTGCGCCGCGGCGATCAGGTCCGCGCGCGCGATTTCGACGGGTTCGCCCGCGCCTTCTTCATCGCCGGTCAGCACAACCTCGATATTCGCACGGGCCAGCGTGCCCGCGGCCTTCATCGCGCGCAAGGCGGCGATCATCACGACCACCCCGCCTTTGTCATCCGACGCGCCGGGGCCGTGCATTTGATCCCCCTCGATCGTGGCGGTCTGGAACGGTGAACTGGGTTCGAACACCGTGTCGAGATGGCCGATCAACAGCATCCGCGTCGTGCCCGGTTTGCCTGTATGGGTTGCGATCAGATGCCCGGCGCGGTGCACCACGTCCATCGGCACCCAGCGCGTGGTAAACCCCAGCGCGGTGAATTCGGGCAGGACCATATCGCGCACTTTGCGCACGCCATCCACATTGCGGGTGCCGCTGTTTTGCGCGACGATTTTTTCCAGGAACGCAATGTCGGATCTGGTCCCGGCGTCCGCTGCGGTCAGGATTACCTGTTCGGGCGGGGCCAGTTTGGCCAGTGTCGGCGTGGCCGACATCACGCATGACAGGGCCAAACCGCTAATCAGGTATTTCATGCAAGTGTCCTTCGCTGGTCTGGCTCATACTCGCTTGGTTTGGCACTTTCGTCACCCCGACGATTTAAGGCTAACCTCGCGCAGATGGAGGTCTGGCCCGGCGCTCTTATATCGGTTAATGCGCGGGCTGGCCCGGATTTTGTCGCGGATCATCAGTGGGTAAGGGGTGGCTTTTTTGAGCTACGAATATAGCAGCAGCAGTCAGAACTTTACCTTTCCCAACCCGTTGCGCGAACACAACATGTTTGTCGGCGCGGCGGCGGCGGTGTCCGGGCTGACCGGGTTTTTGCTACTGTTTCAGGCCCGTGCGGCCTTGCGCAGCGGCGCGCATATTCAGGCGCTGGCGGCGTCGGCGGTGGCGTTCGCGCTGATCATGGTCGGCGGATACCTGCTGTTTCAGCTGTTCAGCCAGTTGCGGTTCTTTTTCGGGCGTGGCCGGCCGCAGGGGCTGGCGCCGCAATTGGCACCCGACCAGACCGGCACGAGCACGGCCGCCGAAGCGGTGATCAAGGAATCGCTGCGGCAACAAGCACTGGAATATCCCGAGCCGGGTGATCCCTTGTCCAGCCTGCTGTATTCGCTGGTGCCCGATCTGATTTATGCGCCGCGCCCGGTGCGCGCCTTTGCCGAGCGTCAGTTTCAGGCGGGTATTCTGACGGTTGCACTGCTGGCCGGGCTGCTCGTTTCGGCGATCCTGGGCGGGGGCGAAGGCGGGCGCGTGTCGGGCTGGGTCGCGATCATCCTGTTTGTCATTTCCGCCCCGAGCCTGCTCAATCCCAAATCGGGCGCGAACACCGATCTGGGGATCAGCGTGCTGTCAGTGCCCAAAATGGCCGCGCTGATTGCGTTTTCGGTGCTGGGGCCGGTGGCGATAGCGCTGGTCGGCAATGCGTTGCCCAATCCGCCGTTTGGCATCGGCGCGACCACGCTGTTGCTGCTGCTGGCGCTGGCGGGCGTGTTGTACGGCTTGTTCTTTACCGCAGTGGTGCGCCACCGCATGGCGGCGCCATCGACCACCGTATCGATGATCCAGGACACCTGGAACATATCGGTCAATCCGGCGATGCTGTCGGCCGAATTCATGCGCGCGATGCAGGACGGCTGGTGGGAAAAAATCCCCAACCGCCGCTATTGCCGGATCGACCCGCTGGTCAACCTGGCCGATCGCACTGGCGAATTCCACGGCAGCATTGTCGAAGAAACCCAGCCCGTACCGTTCGTGATCGATGGCGCGCGGATCGATGGACAGGGCAGCGATCAACCGTTTGCATCGGGCAATCCGATGATCATCACGCTTATCAACGGCTATGCCTTGCTGCTGACCGTGGTGGCCTCGGTCGCCAGCTTCCTGCTGGTGGGCGCCTTGACCGGCGGCGGCACTGGGGTCGGATCACTGGCCGCGTGTACGCTGTTTGTGTGGGCGCTGGCCAAGGCGGCGTTTACGGTGGCGCGGTTTTTGCGGTTGCGGTTTGATTTCCGGTCGCACGTAATCTGGATGGAAATGAACGGCACTTATGCCGCTGCCGAAGTCGCACAAGGCAATCGCTATACCTCAAACCTGCATTCGAGCAGCCAAGTTGTACAGATCGAGGGCATGACATTCCGGCTGTGGGTGGCAGAAGTGCATTCGGCCGCCTTTGGCAAGGACGGCGCCCGCTATATCCTGTCGATGCTGGGCAAACCCGCCATGGCCGCCGCGCTGGCCAAGCGGTTAAAGGATTTCATCACCAGCCAGGCGACGCTGGTGTCGATCGGCAGTAGCGGCGATCAGGACCGCGCGCAGCGCAGCGCGATGATGAATGCGCAACTCAATCTGGGCAATGGCACGCTGCCGTTTGATCGGTTGCCATTCGGCCGATTGCCGACCCGGCCAGATCAGGAATAGGTGATCTGGCGCAGCGGTTGGGTTGTGGGCCGCACCAGATCCTGCGCCAGTTTCCAGTCGGCGTTCAACCATATGCCATAGTCTTTGGGATCCAGGATCAGCGGCAGCGTTGTGACGCGCTCGACCGGATAGAGCCCGTCGCCCGCGATCGTCACCACGGCAAAGCTGGCCACTT
>JAYTHT010000260.1:0-1335 GCA_043732365.1 Novosphingobium sp.
TCGCCCGTGGCCAATTGCTTTTGCAGCAATTGCTTCCCGTGGCCGTCGTAGAATTTGACCCAGATAGCGTCCTGCCGCGAAGTGAACACCACAGGACCACTGGCGACTAGGGCGCCACGGGCAGGAATGCCGGCAACGGCCGCCGCCGGGATGGCTGCGGTCGTCTGTTCAGGCTCTGCCAGCGAGGGCAGTGCCGCATCAGGCGAATAATAACTGCGCCAGAACATCGCGCCGGCGGCAAGAACCGCGACAACGAGAGCAAGCGCCACCCAAGTGACCAGCCGCGACGGGGTTTTTGCCGGATCATCGACATCGAATTGATGGACCATCCGCGGCGCCGGGCGGGGCACGCTCGCATCCATCTCATTGCGCGCAAGCTGTGCCAGTTCGACACCATCCAGCCCGACCGCGCGCGCGTAATTGCGCACAAAGCCCAGTACGTAAGGCCGGCCGGGTAATGCCGCGAGATCGCCACGATCGAGCGCCTGGACATGGCGGATCGTGATCCGGGTGCGTGCGGCGATGTCGGTCGTGGTCAGGCCCTGAGCTTCGCGGGCGGCACGCAGGCGCGCGCTCGCGGTCAGCGGCACTGCATTCATGCCGCCTGTAACCTCAGTCACCGGCTGTTGGTCGTGCCCTTGATCATTATCGCCGTCACGGGGCACCACCTCACGCGCTTCATCCATTGTTGTCTTACAACCCTTTGCATCTAAAATTTTACGTGCGTCAGGCTTGGTTGCAAACCGAAGAATGTCAACGGGAATCGCGGTTAAGCGGCCATGGCTTGCGGTGCGTGGCGCCTGCGAGGCAAAACATGGGAAGTCTGTTTCGAAATTCGCCAAACCGCGAATCACCCGGAGTTTGAGTCAAAGCTCGTGAAAGAGCGAGTTTCGGGTTCGACAATCAATCGCAATCAATGCCATGGTTCGTCGCCCATTCGATCAGGGTCGCGCGCATGCTGGGCGGCGGTACCGCCAACCACCCGACCATGGCCGCACGAATGGCGCCAAGATCAACCTGGCTGATCAGTTCCTTGATCGGACCGACCGAGGCCGGGGTGATCGACAGCCGGGTAATGCCAAGCCCGAGCAACGCCAGCGCCTCTAACCGGCGCCCACCCATTTCGCCGCACACGGTGATATCGGTGCCATACGGTTCAACCGTGCGCACGACGCGATTAAGGAACCGCAAGATCGCTGGCGATACCCAGTCATAGCGTTCGGCCAGCTTGGGATGCCCACGATCGGCGGCAAACAGAAACTGCGTCAGGTCGTTGGTGCCGATCGACAGGAACGACAGACGCGGCGCCAGGATGTCGAGATATTCGGCAATCGC
>JAYTHT010000261.1:0-4755 GCA_043732365.1 Novosphingobium sp.
TATGTCGCGCAACAGAACATGGGCAAGGACCCTGCCGCGCTGGATGCCTATCTGATCACGATCGGTTCGGCCGGTGCCTCGTTGAAGCGGCAGATTCGCGGCGAAATCTCGTGGCAGCGCTTGCTCCGCCGCAATGTTCAGCCGTTCATCAACGTGTCCGATTCCGAAGTGCGCGAAATGCTGGAACGCCTGAAAGCGGCCAAAGGCACCGAAGAATTCCACTTGGGCGAAATCTACCTCGCCGCGACCGACGAGACCAAAGGCGAAATCCTGGCCAACGCCAACAAGATCGTCGAACAGCTGAAAAAGGGTGGCAGCTTTGTCGCATATGCCCGCCAGTATTCGCAGGCTTCGACCGCAGCGGTCGGCGGCGATCTCGGCTGGATCCGCCTGGCGCAGCTGCCCGGCCCGATCGCCGCTGCCGCGACCGCGATGGGTCCCGGTCAACTGGCCGGACCGATCGAAGTTCCCGGCGGCTATTCGATTGTTTACGTGATCGACAAGCGTCAGGTGATGACCGCCGATCCGCGCGACGCGGTCCTCAGCCTCAAACAGATCTCGATCAGCTTTATCAAAGGCACGCCCGAACGCGACGCCGCGGCGCGCGCCAGCACCTTTGCCACGATGGTCAAGGATATCCACGGCTGTGGCCAGGTCGATGCCGCTGCCGCAAAGATCGGCGCCAGCGTCGTCGCCAATGATCAGATCAAGGCGCGCGACTTGCCTGTCGCGCTGCAGGACGCGATCCTGAAGCTCGCGGTGGGTGAAGCCACTCCGCCGTTCGGTTCGGTCGAGGACGGCGTGCGCGCGCTGCTGCTGTGCGGCCGCGACGATCCCAAAGTCGATAACGGCCCAAGCTTTGACCAGTTGCAGACCCAGCTCGAAGATGACCGCGTCAACAAGCGGGCGCAGACATACCTGCGCGATTTGCGCCGCGACGCGGTGATCGAATACAACTGAACGCGCGGTCCGCATGAAACCCGCGCCGATCGTGTTCAGCATGGGTGATCCCGCTGGCGTGGGTCCTGAACTTGCGGTCGCCGCCTGGGCGCTGTCGGGCACTGCCGGACTGCCGCCATTCGTGGTTGTCGGATCGCGGCGCATACTTGAACAAGCGGCGCTGCGGCGCGGGGTGCATGCCCCAATGGCCAGCGTCTTGAATCCTGCCGACGCCTTGACCGTGTTCGGCACCGCGCTGCCCGTCATCGATGTCCAAAGTGGCGGAGAATGGGGCAACGGAGAATACACCCCCGGCGAACCCGACGACGCCGGGGCTGCGCTTGCGCTGGCAAGTCTCACACGCGCAACCGAACTCACCCGCGATGGTAAAGCGTCCGCGCTTGTCACCGGCCCGATCGCCAAAAGCCGCCTCGCCCGTGTCGGTTTCGACTATCCCGGGCAGACCGAATTCGTCGGCGCAGCATGCGGCGTGGCGGCGCAAGACGCAGTGATGATGCTCGCCGGGCCCCATTTGCGCGTGGTACCCGTTACCGTGCATGTCCCACTCGCCGATGTGCCGCACTTGTTGACCACTGACCTGATCGTGCGCCGCGCGACCATTGCCGCCGCCGCGCTGACCCGTGATTTTGGCATTGCCAACCCGCGCCTCGCCATCGCCGGACTGAACCCCCATGCCGGTGAAGACGGCCGGATGGGCCATGAAGACAAGGCCGTGATCGCGCCCGCCGTTGCCGCGCTGCGCGCCGCCGGGATCGACGCACGCGGGCCATTGCCCGCCGACACGATGTTCCATGCCGCAGCGCGCGAAACGTATGATGTCGCGATCTGCATGTACCACGATCAGGCGCTGATCCCGATCAAAGTGCTCGATTTCGATGAAGGTGTGAATGTCACGCTCGGCCTGCCGATCATCCGCACCAGCCCCGACCACGGCACCGCATTTGGCATCGCGGGCACCGGCACGGCGCGCCCCGGCGCCACCATTGCGGCCATCGCGATGGCAGGGGCGTGCATGACGCGGCGCAATCACCATGACTGACCTTCCGCCGCTGCGCGATGTCGTTAACAAGTATGGGCTGCTGGCGCAGAAATCGCTCGGTCAGAATTTCCTGTTCGACGAACAATTGCTTACGCGCATCGCCGCCGTCCCCGGCAATCTGCGCGACGCCGACGTGCTGGAAGTCGGCCCCGGCCCCGGCGGCCTGACCCGGGGCCTGTTGCGCGCCGGCGCCCGCGTCACCGCAATTGAAATGGACCGCCGCTGTATGCCCGCGCTGGCCGAATTGGGCGAAGCGTTCCCCGGCCAATTGCGCGTGATCGAGGGCGATGCGCTGAAAATCGACCCGGCCACGCTATTCGATGGCGGGTACCATATTGTAGCAAACCTGCCTTACAACGTCGGCACCGCGCTGTTCATATCGTGGCTGTCGGCGCCCGCGTGGCCCCCTCGCTGGCACAGCCTGACCTTGATGTTTCAGCAGGAAGTTGCCGAACGCATCATCGCCAAAGCCAATGGTGATGCCTATGGCAGGCTCGCCGTGCTCAGCCAGTGGCGCGCCACACCGCGCATCGCGATGAAAGTCCACCGCAGCGCGTTTACTCCGCCACCCAAAGTGATGTCGGCGATTATCCACGTCGAACCCGGCGCCATGCCCGAAGGCGTCACGCCGCGCACCCTCGAACGCCTGACCGAAGCCGCATTCGGCCAGCGCCGCAAAATGCTGCGCCAGTCGCTCAAAGGCCTGCCGGGCGCCCTGCCCGCACTCGCCGCACTGGACATCGACCCAGCGCGCCGCGCCGAAACGCTGGACATCGCCGAATTCGTGGCCATCGCCAAAGTGATGAGTACGAAGTAGGCGTCCGGGTTATGTTATCCCGCGTTCTGCTCCAAAACCCGCCTATTTTGCCACGTTGGCGGCGACCATCGACTGCAGGATCTCTTCCGAAATTGCATGGACCGCGCCTGGGGCGTGTGACAGGAACAGCGTGTTGGTGCGGTCGCTTTCGCCGATCGATTTCAGCGTGTCGAAATATTGCGTGATCAGGACCAGTTGCATCACGTCTTGCGCAGTGGCCTGGCCCACCGCCTTTTGAAATCCTTCGATCGATGTGCTCAGGCCTTCGATGATTGCGCGGCGCTGGTTGGCGATACCCTGGCCCTGCAGGGCTTTACTCTCGGCTTCGGCTTCGGCCTTTTTGACGACCAGGATTTTCTCCGATTCGCCGCGGGCATTGGCGGCGACTTGTTCGCGTTGCGCCGCATTGATATCGTTCATCGCCGATTTGACTTTGGCGTCGGGCACGATGTCGGTCACCAGCACATTGACGATTTCATAGCCGAATGCGGCCATGTCGGTGTCCAGTTCCTGTTTAACGGCGGCGGCAATGCTCGACTGGCTGGCGAACACTTCGTCCAGCGTCATGCCCGGCACATGGCCCAGCACGACTTGTTCGACATACGACTGGATCTGCGCGACCGGGTCGGACAGGCTGTAATACGCTTCGAAAATTTTCTCGGGCCGCACCCGCGTCTGGACCGAGATCGGGATCGTCACAAACACGTTGTCACGCGTTTTCGTTTCCATGGTCAGCCCGATCTGGTTGACCCGCAGGCTGACCCGGCCATCCAGCCGATCGATATACGGCATTTTCCAGCCGAGCCCTGGCGGCGCGCTGCGCCGGAATCGTCCAAACCGCGTAATGATCGCCGCCTCGGCGGTCTTGACCGTATAAAAACTGCCGAAAAAAGCGCTCAAGCCAATAAACAGGACCAACGCCCCCACAATTGTCAGCACCGAATCCATCACCATCCCCCACGCCATTTGCCGTGCCGCGCAAAATAGCCCTACGCCCCCGAATAGCCATTTAATTCCGGGCGCGCAAAATTGCGTTTCAAACCCGCCCCGACCGTGCGATTGTTGATGGATGCTCCGTCGCCTTCTGTCCTTGCTGATTGTGTTCACGCTCATGGCCTGCTTTGGCGCCATGCTGCCGTCCGGCGCGCAGGCCAGCACGCCGACAGTGATGCGCATGGATGTGCCCGCGATGGCGCATGCCGGCTGTATGCATCACCATGACAAGCACGTGGCATGCCATGACTGCCCGATCTGCACGGGTGTCGATCTGCCCAGACTGGCAGTATGGGCCAATCGTGTGGACATGCCGGCAACCCTGGTGCGAACACCTGCCCAGACCGCGCTGCTGGCCGGATTGCGTCCCGCCGGGCTGGATCGACCACCACGGCGTCAGGGCTGACACCGTTCATCGCCAATGCTGATGTGTCCGCCGCGCGCAACCGCGCGGGCTGACTTTCCCCATGTCTGGATTTCGCAATGCCGACCTTTACACGATCCACCGTGGTCCGCGCGCTGCTGTGCGCGCTGGCCCCCACGCTCGCCTACCCCGCCTTTGCCCAACAGATGGACATGGCCAAGATGCCCGGCATGACAATGTCATCGGGCACTTTGGGCGCCTATCCGATGACCCAGGATGCCTCTGGCACCGCATGGCAACCCGCCTCCACCCCGATGCAGGGCCTGATGTGGTCGGCAGGCGGCTGGTCCGGGATGGCGCATGGGTATGTCGATCTGGTCGATGGTCGCCAAGGTAGTCCACGCGGCGCCGATAAAGTTTTTTCCGAAAGCATGCTGATGGTCACTGCACAACACGGCGCCGGGCCCGGCACGCTGACATTCAAATCGATGGTTTCGCTCGATCCGGCGATGGGCCCCGGTGGCTATCCCCTGCTGCTGCAAACCGGCGAAACCGGCAACGGCGTGACCCCGCTGATCGACC
>JAYTHT010000262.1:0-14562 GCA_043732365.1 Novosphingobium sp.
TCGGGAAAGCGTACCGGCCCGCTCCCGACTGCAAAACTCGCTATATCGCAAGTCTCGCAATCAGACGCTCAGATGGCGGCGATATAGGCAAAGCGGAACACGAACAACACGGCGAGCGTATACAACAACGCGTTTTCACGTCGCATTTGTGCGACGCAAAAAACGCGCTGGACTTTGGGTGCGCGTGGCCAAGCCGAAGCATGTGGACGAGACCGACCTCATCTTGTGGAACGATTGGCATCTGGCCGCGGCGCGGTCCACGCTCGATCCAGCGCGCGCACCGTACCATGCTGCTGGGCGTGCGGCTGATTGTGACGATTGCCGAGGGAGACGATGAGGGAGCCGATCCCGGTGCAATCGTGGCGCAGCGCACCGATCATACTGCGCTGCATCAGGACGAACGCGATGGCTTGATCCGGGTCTGTCCCGGCACGCCCACGCGCGAGGTTCTGCCGATACGCGAAGCCGATGAACGCGATCGCCCGGCGATCGTCGTCGGCGCCATCGCCGTGCGCACATCGGCGCCGCGGGTAATCGAAAACTTCCTGGATCTGGGCCATCTGGGCTATGTCCATGCGGGCTATCTCGGCGATGATCCGGCCACCCAAGTCCTGCCCTACAAAGTCGATCCGCTGCCCGGCGGCGGGATCGTCGCGACGCAATGCCGGATGTACCAGCCGCAGGCCTCTCCTGCCGCCACCAAGGGTTTTGTCGTCGACTATGGCTATAGGCGGCATTTTCCCGCCCATGGCCAACACCGGTCGCTGGGCGAGCCGAAGCTCGCTCTTTCGCGCGTTTCGGAAAAGACTCTGAACGGCAAAATTCCGGCGCAACTTAGTCATATTTTTACCATGTTGCGCCACAACCAGTTCGTTAACGGCACGGGCTGGAGCGGGGAACCACACCAGACTGGAACGTGCCCGCGAAAAGGTGCGAATTTCCTATGGATGTGCTGCGCGGCCCAGATTTCGGTTCAGAGGCCAATTCCGGATTTGAAGACAAGTACGGGGACCTTGGAAATGGTACCGACGACGTGATCGATATGCTGCCTCCGGTGATTGGCCAGGATGAGCGGCGGATGCAGGTCCGCGCTTACAATTACTGGGCCGGGCTCCTTGGAAAACGGCGCTTTCCCTCGCCAGACCAGCTGATCGCGGGCAATCTTCCCGACTTTGCCGCCAATGCGGTCCTGCTGCATTTTTCCAACGGGATTGAAGATCCTGCGGTGCTGGCCCTGGGATCTGCGCTCGCGTCCGAATGCGGCGGCCTTCCATCAATCGGGGGGGCCTCGATCGGACGGCTTAGTGATGTGCCGGGCCGATCGGTCCTGTCGCGGATCACCGATCACTATTTGCAGATCATCGCCAATGAAGCACCGATCGGCTTTGAGGCGGAATTCATCAATATGCGCGGATTGGCGATTTTGTATCGCGGCATCCTGCTGCCGTTTTCGACCGATGATGCCAAAATCGACTATATTTATGGGGTGATCAACTGGAAGGAACTCGCCGACCAGCGCACCACCGACGAACTGATGCTCGAAATCGGCCATGCGCTGGATCGGTCGCCCGTTGCGCAGCCTTATGCCGCAATAGCACCCGCGCGCGACATGTGGACGGGCACGCCAGATGAAATCGCTACTGATGAAACGCGGCCTGATGGCGGTTGGGCCGATGGCGGGTGGGCCGATGGTCCGGCCGCATTCGAACCGGACGCCGCGCTCGATCTGGCGCCGTTCATCGATAGCCTGCGGCCCGGCCAGACACAGACGCCCGCATCAGAACCACACACGCTGACCGAATGGCTGGAAAAAGCCCGCGCCAGCGCGTTGCGCGCAATCGCCAACGAAGACCGCACGCGCCAGTCGCTGTATGCCGCGATTGCCCGTGCGTGGGATTTTGCGCTGGCCGCCGATCATGCGCCCGATGATTACGCACGCCTGCTGGCAGAGGCCGGCCTGCGCATGCAGGACCGCGCGCCGCTGATCCCGCTCGTCAAACTTGTGTTCGGTGCCGATTACGACAAGACGCGCCTGACCGAATACGCCACGGTTTTGGCCCATGCGCGCCGCAGCGCGCTGGGCAAAGGTGAGCTTGCCGATTTTCTGGCGCAGGCGCCCGGCGGGATCAAGGCCATCATCGCCCGTGAACGCGCCGCGCGCCGGGGCGATAAGCTCGTCCAGGACGGCGATCCCGGTACGGGCGCGATATGGCAGGCCGCAGCGCGCGCCCTGCCCGCCCGGCCGCTGACGGAATTGTCGCGCGATGGCGCCGAATTTACGCTGGTCCTGGTGCGGCGCATGCCCGGCGGTGATCCGGCGATGATCGGTGAAATCAGCGACAACGCCGCGATGCTGGCACGCGCGGCCAGACATATTTCCGCCAACTGATGCGCGGGTCTGACCCCAAACTCGCGAAAGAGCGAGTTTGGGGTCAGACCCCCAAGTCCAGTCAGCGGCGGTTCAGACAGCCAGGGCATAACCGCGCTCGTGTCCCGCAAAGCTCGTTCAAACACCGCAACCGCATTCGCGCTCGTCATGGCGCTGACCGCTGGCACCGCCCAGGCACAAGAAGTGCTGCGCGATGCTGAAACCGAAGCGTTCTTTCGCGAGATGTCGGCGCCGATCATCACCGCCGCCGGGCTCGATCCCAAAAACGTCGATGTCGTGCTGTTGAGTGATGGCGAAATCAACGCATTCGTCGCGGGCGGGCAGACGGTCTATATCAATTCCGGCCTGATCGGCGCGGCAGAACATGCCCAAGAAGTCCAGGGCGTGTTTGCGCACGAACTCGGCCATATCGTCGGCGGCCATTCGATCCGCGGGGGCGAAGGCACGCGGCCCGCCATCGCGATCACGCTGCTATCGCTGCTGCTTGGCGCGGCGGCGGCGGCGGCAGGTTCGCCCGAGGCGGGGCTGGGTATATTCATGGCCGGCGAAACCGCCGCAGAGGGTAAATACCTGGCCTTCAGCCGGGCCCAAGAAGCGACCGCCGATGCCGCCAGTGTCAAATTTCTGTCTGGCGCGGGTATTTCAGGGCGCGGCTCGATCAGCTTTTTCGAAAAGCTGCAGAACATGGAATTCCGCTATGGCTTTCACCGCACAGCGGACGATGAATTTTACAGCACGCACCCGATGACCGCCGACCGCCTGGCCACATTGAAGGATGCGTTCGAACAGGATCCAGCCTGGAGCAAGCCCGAAGACCCCAATCTGCAACGCCGGTTTTTGCGCGTGAAGGCCAAATTGTATGGCTATCTGGCCGAACCGCAACAGACGCTGGTTGCCTATCCCGAATACCTGAACGATGTGCCCGCGCACTATGCCCGCGCCTATGCCTATCACAAAGAGGCCTTCATGGACAAAGCGCTAGCGGAAACCGACGCGATCCTGGCGCAGGATCCCGATGACGCCTATGCGTTGGAGCTCAAAGGCCAGGTCCTGCTTGAATCCGGGCGGCCGGTCGATGCGATCCCGCCGCTGCGCCGCGCGGTTGCCTTGACTCAGAACCAGGCACTGATCGCCACCACATTTGGCCATGCACTGCTCGCAACCGAAGACCGCGCCAATTTTCCCGAAGCCGAGCGCGTGCTGAAGGCCGCCGTGGTCAAGGATCACGACAACCCCTTTGCCTGGTATGAATTGGGCATGGTCTATGAAGCGCAAGGCGACACGCCGCGTGCGCGGCTGGCCAGCGCCGAACAGGAACAAATGCAACTGCAATACGTCGAAGCGATGCGCAATGCCGAGGCCGCACAGGCCGCACTGCCCAAAGGATCGCCCGACTGGCTGCGCGCGCAAGACATCGCGATGAGCACGCGCGCGATGGTTGAGCGCAAGCGCAAGAAGAAGTAGGCCCGTTTGATGCAAGCAACCCCCGCCCAAAAAACGTCGCGTTTTCGCTTGGCCGTGCTGGCGATTGCCCTGTTTGCGCTGGGTGCGGGATCGGTCGGCTGGTACCGCGAGGCGCGTATACGCAGCGATGACGCGGTTTCCGCAGACCTGGCGCATGCCGGGATCGACCCGGCCAAACGCGCCGCGATCGAAGAACTGGTGCGCGCCTATATTCTCGAACACCCCGAAATCCTGCCCGAAGCGATGGAAAAATTGCAAGCGCGAGAGGCATCTGACCGGCTGAAACCGATGCGCGCGGCGCTGGAAACGCCATTCCCGGGCGCAATCCTAGGCAACCCGGCGGGCGCTGTGATCCTCGTGGAATTCAGCGATTTTTCATGCACATATTGCCGCGGCAGTGTCGCCGATATCAACGCGCTGGTGGCCGCCAACCCCGATCTGAAAGTCGTGCTGCGCGAATTGCCGATCATCGCACCGGCCAGCGAACCGGCGGCAAAGATGGCGCTCGCCGCTGCTGCGCAAGGTAAATACGCCGCCTATCACGCCGCGATGTTTGCCGGCGCGCGCCCCGACGACGTCAGTATTGCCGCCGCCGCGACCAAAGCCGGGGTTAATCCTGATGCCGCGCGCACATTTGTGGCGCGCGCCGATGTCCAGCAGGAAATCGAGCACAATCTGGCTTATGCCCGGCAGCTGGGCATCAGCGGCACCCCGGCCTTTACGATCGGCGGACAAGTTATCGCGGGCGCGGTGGGCAAAGACAAGCTGCAGGCAGCGGTCGACGCGGCGCGAAAAGGGCAGACCCCGATCTCCATCTAAGCAACCGGCCGGCATGACCGGATTCGCCAACCTGATTAACGATATATTTGCCAATCAAATGCGGATTGGATGATATTAACCAGGTTTCGGGCCGAAATCGTCTGAATCAGGGTCGCAACAGCGCCATTTGGAAACCGATCCTTAAAACCCTTAGACGTACAATCCCTGTCCTATGGACCAGAAGGCATCTTTTTTCGGGCGCCTTGCCCCCAATCGCCGGCATGCGATATCCGCCGCCCCCGCACCGGACGCCTGCGCGCCGGATGCGTCCATCCGATCGGTCCTGCCGCGATTGTTCGCCAGCAATGAAGCCGGCGCCGCGATCGAATTCGCACTCGTTGCCCCAGCGCTGTTCGCGCTGATCCTCGCCACATTGCAACTCGTGCTGGTGTTCCTGGTTCAGGCCGGGCTGGAAACCGCGTGCGAGGGATCGGCGCGCTATGTCACCACGGGTCAGGCGCAAGCCAGTTTCAAAGGTACGACCAACGCGCAAGGCGTCGTCACTGCGACCCCGCAACAACAGTTCAACGCGTATGTTTGCAGCCAGTTGCCCATGTTCATGGGATGTGGCTACTTGTTTGCCGATGTCACCAGTGCATCTGATTATTCGACCGTCAGCCTGGCCGAACCGACCTGGACTTATGATATCAACGGCAACGTCAGCAACAAGTTCTTGTATTCGCCAGGTACGCAAAACCAGATCGTCGTCGTCCGCCTGTATTATTTCTGGCCGGTGATCTCGCTTCTGGGATTCAACATCACCACGACGATCGACACCGTCAACAACAACACCATGTTCGACGTGGTCCTGGCGACATCCGTTGCCAAGACGGAGAGCTATTGATGCGCAAGCGCGGTTCCCGGTCGGCACCCCGATCCTTAGTCCGATCCCCGGCCCGGTCGGTGGGCCGGTTCGCGCGGTGTCTACGCACGCTGGCCCATAACCGGTCCGGGGTCGCCTATATCGAAATGGCGCTGATGGCGCCGGTCCTGCTGCTGATGTATTGCGGATCATATGTGGTCAGCGACATGGTCACATGCGGGCGCAAAGTCAGCCTGTCTGCGCGCACGATCACCGATATCGGCAGCCAGTATGCTTCGCTGACGTCGGCCCAGGCAGCTGCCATTTTGAGCAATTCGGCTTATGTGATTGCGCCCTACGACTGGACCAATGCCAGCATGCGGCTGACCGAGATCCAGGTGACCGATGCCAGTCACGGTGTCGTCGTGTGGAGCAAGGCCCAGAACGGCACCGCGTTGGTTGCCAATGTGGTTATCAACCTGCCCACGGGCATGGCGCCGATCGATATGCAGCCCAATGTCGCCACCGGGGCTCCCGGTGCGTATTTCATCATGGGCGAAATCACGTATCCGTATACGCCCGCCTTCGGGATGGGCTGGCTGCCATCGCCCAACCTTTACAATCGCTATTTCATGCTGCCGCGCGTTTCGACGTCGGTTCAGTACCTGCCATGATAAAGTTTGCCCCCATGACAACCCCGCCTATTGCTGCTGCCCTTTCAAAACTGTTGCGGTTTGTGCGTAGGCTGTCGAGCTCTGCCGACGCCAATGTGACGTTGATTTCTGCGATCTCCTTGTTGCCGACGATGTTTGGTCTGGGGTTTTGTATCGATTATGCGCGTGCAGAAATGCTGCAATCGCGGATCGACGCGGTGGCCGATGCCGCCGCGCTGGCCGCGACCGATCCGGTGTATTTTACCAAGAACAAAAGCACCGCAACCGCCGCCGCGAACACGATTTTTCAACAGCAAGTCACCGATTATACTGATTTCAGCTATACGCCTGCGACGCAGTTGATCGTCAATGTCGATGACAGCGGCACGTTTGGTCAGGGTCGCTATGTCACGGTGACCTGGGGCGGGCAGTCCGCCAATATGTTTTCCACGATCCTGGGCTCCACCTCGCTGGCGATCTCGGGCATTTCGCAGGCGACCGCATCGCTGCCGCCTTATATCAATTTTTATATCGCGCTCGATACCAGCCCGTCGATGCTGCTGCCCACAAGCTCCACCGGGATAACCAACCTGACCGCCGGTGCGCGCTGGAACGGCGAATCCACATTTTATCCGGGGCATGTCGACGGATGCGACTTTGCCTGCCATTCCAATAACATGCAGCAATGGAACACCGGCGTTTACGTGATCGATTCCAACAAATACGCGATCTATCAGACGTCATCATCGTTTTACCGCGTGTCGTGCACCGGCAATGTCTATAACGCAGCTGGCACCTTGCTCGGCGCCTCGGCTTCGATCACGACCGGGGTTAATCAGAGCGGATCGACCAGCGCGACGTATTGTTCGGGCAGCAATCCGGCATCAAATCCGGTGTATCTGAATTACAAAGCAACCAATGCCACCACATATACGTCGGTCGCAGTCAGCTTTCCAGACACCTGGTGGCTGGCGCAGAACTATGCCGCGGTCAATCCGGGTCAGGCGCAAATCAATTTGCGCACCGACGACGAAGCTGCGGCAGCCGCTGGTGTGATCCAATACGCCTATAATTATCAGGTGCAGTTGGCGTCGACGTATGCGTCCAGTTCATCACCGACGTACAACATGCAGTTCTTTACGTTCAACATCGGCAGTGCCGCACCGTTGGCCAACCCCTTCGGGACGATGACGCCGGTTTCGACTTTGCAAAGTCAGACATTCCCCAACCTGGGTGCGCAGGCGCCGTTGCTGGCCGCGAACAGCTATTGGACAACGATGGCCCAATATACCGCCAACGCCGATACGAATTTCACCACGATGATGGCTGGCATGCAGTTGACTTTGCCAACGGCACAGGGCGCAGGCACCAAGGCATCACCCCAGAACGTGTTGATCATCATTTCCGATGGCTTGGAAGATGACGGCAGTGACGGCACGACTGCGCTGAATGCCAACAACATAACGCAGTGCACTAACATTAAAAATACCAATTATACGAGAATTGCGATTCTTTATACTCAATATGATCCAAACACCATTAACTACACTGCAGATACAAAATTTAACACAACCGCTGCAAATATTGTGCCAAACATTTCCGCCCAGTTGGCCAAGTGCGCGACGACCAATCCGGATGGGTCGGTGCTGATGCAGACTGTCACCACTGGCGGCAGCCTTGCAACCGCACTTAATGAACTGTTCGCTCAGGCGGTAAAGACCGCGCATTTGACGCAGTAATACCAAGCTGTAACAATAGCGACTCTTCCCCGTGATCTTCACGGCGATCGGCCGGCTGCGGCGGTTGGCGCGCGATCGCGGCGGGGCGACGCTGATCGAAATGGCGCTGATCGCGCCGGCGCTGTTCCTGCCATCACGCTTTTACACGAACATGAAATTGGCCGACGAAAGCTGCGTCATGCTGACATGGTTGAGCACGAGATGATCGTGCGTGTCATATGTGATCACGACATTGGCACCCGATTGGTGCATCGCGCCTTCGACTGCGGCGTAATTGGCAAACAGCGCCTTGTCGAACTGAATCACATCGCCTGACGCAACGCCGGGCGCAAACCCGGTGATCTGTTCCCGGCCAAATGCGGCGTGAAAAACAAATGTGTCCATGATGCCCGACGCCGTGATCGCATCGCCGCCGGCCCCGGCGATCACCATCCCCGATGCGACCGCAGCAATCGATTTTGGTGTGCCGGATGCTGTCAGGCTGGCCGCCGTTGCTGTGGGCATATGCGTGATCTCGACGATCAGCGGGTGATCGCCCACGGCCAGCGAGATCGTCGAAACATTGTGATAGACTGCAATCGGCGTGGTACCCAGTACCGGATCATAAACATCGATCGTCGCCTGGACATTGGCAAAATGGATCGTGTCCGTGTGCGAAACCGGCGCAATTTCGGCATGCGTGGTGTTATTCCAGATCTTCTGTTCATCCCAGATCAGGATATCGAACGTGCCGGTCGCCTTTTGCAGAACCATCGAATTGGTCGTCTTATCAGCGCCTTTGATTGCATAGGACACTGTGCCCGGTGTATATGCGGTTGTCCCGCCGCCCAGAATGCTGGTCAGATCGTGCAGCGCAACTGCTGCCGGTTTTGCGCTGTTGCCGGTATCGAACAGGCCAAAATGATTGCCCACACTGGTGCCGGTGGCGTCGGGATAGGCATCGAGCAATTCGTACAGAAACACCGTCGCTGCGCCCGCCAATTTTGCGTCAAAGATCATATCGAGGTCATAAATCGCCTGGACATGCGCATCGACGCCGCCCGACATGGCACTCAATGTGGAATAGCCGGTTTCGGTCACAACGAACGATTTGCCCGCCGGGACCGCCGCGATATTGGCTTTGAGATACGCCAGCGGCGCGTTGGCGTTGTTCGCATAAGGATGGATCGCGGCATAATCATAGCCGGTGGTCGACGTCGCCCCCGCATTCATCGTGTAACTGTAAATCGTGCTGCCGTTCAGCACCGCATTGGCCGCGACATCGGCATACAATGCGTTCTGAAACGCGACTGCCGCCGGCGCACCCGACAGACCATGGTAACTTGCCGCGAAATTATTGACTTCATTGGGCCCTTCGATCGCATTGATCGCGCCCGGATGGGCCGCCGCAAAACTGGCCAGTTGCGCCACGCTATTGGCCGGCGCGGCATTGGCATAAAGCAGCATATCGAACCGGATACCGCTGCTGGCCGCCAGGTTATACGCCGCCTGCCCGGTCATGCCGGTGAAATAGGCGTCAGTGCGGATCAGGCTGACCCCGAGATATTTCAGGTCAGCCAGGTCGCCATGGATATTGCCATATTTACCATCGGTATAATCGATCGCGGCGTCTACACCAATTGATGCGACAAACGCGGCGGCGCTGATTGATGTTGCTTTGATCATGACCAAGCATTTAGGTCGCAACCGTTATTAACAATTGTATATCACTGGTAAACGCGATTTCACATCATTTAAAAGTTATTTGCAAAAAATACATGAATACTATTCATCGTGATAGGACATCGCATTACTACGTATACCGCAGCGCATTGCTATTTGGCGCGATGATGCCACCCCAGCCATGCCAGCGCCTCTCGCACATCATCGATGCGATAGGGTTTGCAGATCCAGTCGGCGCAATGATCGTCGATCAGCGCCGGATCGGGCAACTCCTGCGTCTGACACAGCGGCAGGATCGCCATATCCTCATGCATCGCACGCAATTCCCTGGCCAGTCCGATTGCGCGGCCGTCCGCCATGCACGATCACGTTGCGGGTATAACCGCGGGTATACAAAACCTTGAGCTGGGGCCGGATCAGATGCGAGGCATCGGCTAGTTCGCGCCCCGACATCATCGGCATCCAGCGCGCGCTCCAACTGGTTGGTATCGGCCACGACCCGCCACAGCCCCGGCGCGGTCACCGTTTCCAGATGGATCATTTCGCCCAAAGTCCATTTGAGCAGTTCGAACATCGCTGCGGTCAGCCGGTCGGCGTCGAGCGGTTGCGGCGCGCGCAGCAGACGCCGTCAAAACCCCAGTAACCGTTGCGTAAGACGCGCAGCGCGGTCCGCACTCTTCAGCGCGTTACCGATCGCACGGCGCAACCGGGGATTGCTGCCCCCTTCACCCAGCATGCGGGGTTTGCGACCAGTCGTGCCGACGGATGCGCACGCCAAGATCGCCGCCACCTTTCAGGAAAAGCGCATGTCGCGGCATCCGTATCCGCCGTGGCAGCTTGTGCCTTTTGATCACCAGCCGCCATGCATCGCCATCCCGTGCGTTGGGTCACTCAATTTTTGAGTAATCCGTGCGAACTCAATGCCATCTTGTTAGCTTAGCAACGATCTTGGCATGTTTTTCAAGGCAGCGCGATTGCCCGCAAAGCGCCGTTGCATCGTAAACGTACACAGTTCGCGACCATCCGCGCCGCGCATCTAAGGCGTTTCGCCGGAGCTGGAAGACTCGAAATTGCGCTCGCGGTTCCCGCATTCAGACAATTTTTCCTGCCACGCAAATATCGCTCGAACAGATGCCCGCGGCTGTGACAATGTTACGAACACGATCGCCAACCGGCCCGATAGCAAAGGTTGGACTATTGCCAAGAGGACGCGATGTACCACGCGCTGGTTGCCGAAGACGAAGTGTTGATTAGCGAAATCCTGTGCGAGGAATTGACCGATGCTGGCATGGAGGTGCGTGCCTTTGCCAGCGCCGAAGACACGATTGCGGCAATCGAAAGCGGCTTGCCGATCGACTTGCTGTTTACCGACGTCCATCTCGCCGGGCAGATGAACGGATGGGATCTGGGCCTTCAGGCACGCGCACTCCACCCCGAATTGCGCGTGATTTATGCGACCGGCGGCAGCGAACCACCGCGCGTTTTATCCCCGATGGAACACCGCAGCATGAAGCCGTTTCGGTTTTCTACCAGTCTTGACATGTTGCGCGACCTTGGGCTGGCCGCCGCCTGAACGCAGAATGGCCCCAGGCGGTGCCAAAACGATTAACTGTTCAGGCGGCAACCGTTCGGTCATAATGCCTTAAGGGCGCTCTTGCGCGCACCCGGCGATTGTGAAATTCGACGAAAGGCAACCGGTCCAACAGGGGTGCGCACAGTGACTGATTTTCCAGACCAGGTGTCCCGGCGTGCGGTCCTGATCGCACTATTGGCTGGCGCTGCGTCGCTGCCGTTTGGGCAAGCGGCCCATGCTGCCGGGCTATTGTCGGGCGCTGGCATTGGCTCTGACGGATTTAGGGGCTCCGGCGGGTTTGGCACACTGCTCAACCATGCTTCGGATTCCGCGCTCAACAAATTGGGCGTGCCGGGCGCATTTTATGGCGACACATCGGTCCGGATTGCTGCGCCCATGATGGGCGCTAGCGGATTCGCGGGCGGAATCGGGGGCCTGCTTGCCGGGGCGATGGCTGCCGGATCGAAACTGGGCCTGACCGACGGGCTGATTCACAAAATCAACCAGGCCGCAGGGTCTGCCGCGCTGCAGGCCAAGCCGGTGTTTCACACCGCGATCTCGCATTTATCGCTATCCGACGCGCCCGGCATCATCAGCAAAGGCGACGGCGCGACGCACTATTTACAAACCAGTTCAGGCACCGAGCTTCACCACAAATTGCGCCCGATGATTGACGGCGCGCTGGGCCAGGTTGGCGCGTTCAAATTGCTGGAATCGAACCAGGAACTTGCCGCCATAGTCGGCGTCGGCCGCGACAGGCTTGGCGCTTCTGTCACCGAACAGGCACTTAACGGCATCTTCAAATACATCGCCAGCGAAGAACGCCGCCTGCGCGCCAACCCCATTGGCCCGGCCGGGTCGATCCTAAAGGGTATGTTCTAAGTCCAAGCGCCGGCTTGGGGGATAAATCGCGGGAGTGGACGAAGAGATCCAAACCACCCAGCAGAGCAGCTCGCTATGCAGCGTAACGAACAATACAGAGGGTTCCGCAAGGCCTGGTCAAACGCCTCAGACAGGCGCGGTGCCCTAATCGCAACTGGAGCGGCGAAGGATGTGAACCACCCAGCAGAGCAGCTTGCTGCGCAGCGCAACGAACGACACACAGGGTTCCCTAAGGCCTGGTCAAACGCCTCGGACAGGCGAAGCGCCCTAATAGCAACTGGAGCGGGCGAAGGGATTCGAACCCTCGACCCCAACCTTGGCAAGGTTGTGCTCTACCTCTGAGCTACGCCCGCTCGTGCGTTGCGCCGAAACCGTTGCGTCTCCATTGGAAAAGCGCCGTTCGGCCGGGTTGAGGCGGGCCAATACCCAGCTTGCCGCAGGCGCGCAACCCCTCACGCGCGTTTTCTTTGCACAATCGGGCCAGACTTTGCACATTCAGGCCTTCCGGTTGCAAACGCGCGGTTTGCCCTTGTCGAATGGGGGGGCAATCCCACATGGTAGGTTTATCCTGATCATTCGTTGCGAAAGAATACCGCGTGGCAAGCCTGGGCCTCAATCTCGAAGAACAAAAAGCGGTCGACCGGTTCCGCACGGCGGTGGTCGAACCGTCGATGACGAAACTGGTGATACTCGATTTCTGGGCGGAATGGTGCGGCCCGTGCAAGGCGCTGACCCCGGTGCTGGAAAAGGTCGTCGCCGAATATGCCGACAAAGGCGTAATTTTGGCCAAGATCAATGTCGATGAAGACCAATTCATTGCAGCGCAGTTCCAGGTGCGTTCGATCCCTACGGTCTATGCGATGTTTCGCGGCCAGCCGGTCGCCGACCTGACCAGCGCGCGCGGCGAAACCCAGTTGAAACAGATGATCGACCAGATCCTGACGCAGATCCCGATCGAGGCCGGTGACGCACCGGTTCAGGACCTGGCGCCGCTGCTGGCGTCAGGCGAAGACCTGCTGGCGACCGGCGAGCCCGAACGCGCGATCGACGTGTTTGCCCAGATCATCGAAATTGCGCCCGACAACGCGCCCGCGCATGCCGGCTTGCTCCGCGCGCTGATTGGCGCGGGACATATGGAGGAGGCGGCGGCATTAATAGCCGCGCTGGATCCCGAACTGGCGAAAGACCCGGTGTTTGCCCAACCGCGCGCTGCGCTCGCATTGGCCGCAGATGCACCGGAACCTGACGAATTGGTCGGCTTGCGCGCGGCGGTTGCCGCCGATCCAGACGACTTTGACGCGCAGCTTGCGCTCGCCAATGGGCTATACGCCAGCGGCGACCGCGATGGCGCGGCAGAGCTGTTGCTGGCGATAGTGGCAAAAGATCGTGCCTGGAACGACGGCGCGGCGCGTACGCGGCTGTTGCAGATTTTCGAAGCAATCGGTTTGGAAGACCCCTGGGTCGCCGCCACCCGGCGCAAGCTGTCCACGGTTCTGTTCGGATAATACGGATGAGCGGCGCGATGACCACAGAACGGCTATCAATTTTCCCTTTGGCCGGGGCTTTGCTGTTTCCCGGGCTGCAAATGCCCCTGCATATCTTTGAACCGCGCTATCGCGCGATGGTGTCCGACGCGCTGGCACGTGATCAGCGTATCGCGATGATTCAGCCGCAGGGTACCCAGGATGGCGCACCGCTGTATCGCATCGGCTGCGTCGGCAAGATCGGCGAATTCGAAACCAACGAAGAGGGCCGCTATAGCCTGGTGTTGCAAGGCATAGCGCGGTTTCGCGTGTTGCGCGAATTGACCGTGGCCACGCCGTTCCGCCAGGTCGAGGCCGAACTGATCCCCGACGATGTCGAAACCGCGCTCAGCGCGGTCGAACGCGCCGGGTTTGAGCGAGAGGCGCGCACCTTTGCGACATCGCAAGGCTATGCAGTCGATTGGAACTCAGTCAGCAAGCTGGACGATGCCGCGCTGATCAACGGCGTCGCGCAAATCGCGCCGTTCGACATTGCCGCCAAGCAAGCGCTGCTGGAAACAAGCACGCTGGCCGCGCGCTGCGAAATGCTGGTGCAATTGATGCAGTTCTTTGGCCGCCGCGACCGCGACGATGGCAGCGTGACGTTGCAGTAATCCTGCCGGATCACCCGCCTGCCGGGACGTCATGCGCGATCACGGCCTGCATCGCGCCATCAAGATAGACCCACAGGCGGAAACGCCGCGAACCGTCGGCCATGATCGTGCTGCGCCATACCAGAGAGCCGTCATCGGACCGCCCGTCGCGGCTGTCGGCGCCCACCACGTCAAGTGGCGGGATTGGCGCAGGTAAGGGGCGCAACGGTGGCAGCACTGACGCAACGGGCCCGTCCGCGCGTGGCATCCGTGCCGGACAATCGGCCAATTTGCCCGTGACCCAATCCGGCGCAGGCGGCATTGTCGCCAGCGTTGCCGCATCGGTCAGCGCCCATTTGTAATTAAATTTTTTCTGCTGTTTCCACACCGTCGCAAACCAGCCGCCGTTCCACAGCCCTGCGCTGACCCCGGCAGTGCCATCGCACGACGCCCACACGGTGCC
>JAYTHT010000263.1:0-14560 GCA_043732365.1 Novosphingobium sp.
CTGCAGAATCAGCCGAGCCTGTTGCTGGAACCGCCCGCCGCGCGCCTGCCGATCGAGATCAACGGGATTTACTGATTATTTTGGGGAGCGGACCAGAACTCCGGTACAAGAATGGGCCGACTTTCAAACTCGTTATGTCGCGCGTTCAGCACTCAGGCCGTTCATTTCGGGATTTCAAACGCCAGGCTGGCAAATGTGGTTGCGAAATCGGCGCGCGGATCGTGGATCGGCACCGACCAGATCACATTCAATTGCCATTTGCCCGGCTTTGGAATGTGCATCGCGGTGCGGCCATCGCGCCCGGTCAGCTCTTTTTCGACCGGATCGGCATCGGCGTCCAGATTGGTCAGCTTGACCAGCGCGCCTCCCAACGGGCGACCGTTGAACAGCACATGCAGCGGCAGCACGCGATCGTTGCCCAGCGCCAACGGATGTTTTTCGGGCACGATTTCCAAAGTCATGTTCAGCGGCCTGGTCACTCTGGCGATCGAGGCTGCGTCGACCGGCCCGACTTGCAACAGGGTTTTGGCCCGGCGGCTATACAATTCCCGCCCATCGGCATGGTCCTGATGCAGCCGTTTGCGCTGTTCGATGATCGGCGCGATCCCTTCGAACGTGACATAATCGTTGAACCGCAAGTACGGCAACTGGCTGGCTGACTGGGTCGTTTGCATCGCCATGAGATAGCTGCCAGGCTTGTCCAGCGCGATGATCGCGTCGTATCCGGGTGATCCCAGCGCCAGATTGGGCCGGCGGTCGACATCGCCATCGGGGCCGACGGTGTGAAACAACACGACATGGCTGGCATCGACGCCCCAGCGATCGCGGAACTGCGCATGCCCGACCTGAATTGTCAGCAGCACGCGGTTGGGAATCGGCGTCACAAACGGATGCGCCTGAATCCAGAAATCATGCGCCGCCACTGGCGCAGCCACGACCGCCAACACGGCAGCCAACCAAATCTTGCGCATGACGGTAAACCTTTTTAGACAGGACCACCCACCATCGTTGCAGCAGTGCGACCGCCGTTGCAAGGATCACTCGTTTGAAACGATTGCGCGATTTTGGCTTTGCGGCGGCTGCGCTGGTGCTGGCCCTGCAATCGGCGCCTGCCCTGGCCCATAATGCCAAATCGCTGTCGCTGGGTTTTGTCGGCGGTTTCATTCACCCGCTGTCCGGGCCCGATCACTTGCTGGCGATGATTTCGGTGGGACTGTGGGGCGCCTTTCTGGGGCGACCGCTGATCTATCTGCTGCCGGTCATTTTTCCCACGGTCATGGCGTTTGGTGGTGTGCTGGGCATGGCGCAAGTGCCGTTTCCACCGGTGGAAATCGGCATTGCCATTTCGGTGATCGTGCTGGGCGGGTCCATTTTGCTGCGATGGTCGGCACCGGTGTGGCTGGCCGCGGTGATTGTCGGGATTTTTGGCCTGTTTCACGGCTATGCGCACGGGCTGGAACTGCCATCGATGGCCAATCCGATCAGTTTTAGCCTCGGCTTTGTGCTCGCCACCGGATTGTTGCATGTGCTGGGAATCACCATCGGCCTGTTGCGCGACGGCCCGGGTGGGGAACGCATGTTGCGCGCCATGGGCGGGGCAATTGCGCTGGCCGGAGTGTGGTTTCTATACGCAGCGCTGGTTCCGGTGGCATGATGGGCGGCAATGTCGCCGCGGGCCTGTTGCTGGCGGTCTGCGCGTTCATGCTGGCGTTTGTGCCGCATCGCACGGCCTTGATCGGTGTGGTGGTCAGCGTGCTGATCTGTGTGGCAGTGGTCGTGTCCGGGCTGGCACTGCCGGTCAAATGGGCATTTGCCGGGTGCTGGATCAGCCTGATTGTCACCGCAATGCTGGTCTATTTTCCGCAAGGTTTGCGCCCATGGCCCCAGCATGCGCGTTTCATCCTTGCGCCGATTGTCGTTGCGCCGATTATCGCGACAAACGCCGGTTTCTGGGCTGGCCAGGTGATCATGGCAGAGGGCGATTGGCACGACGCGATGCTGGTTTTGCCGGTCTGGCTGGTGATCATTCCGGCGATCGTGTGCGTCGCGCGCGGCTGGGCCCTGCCGGTACGCATTGTCACCAGCTGGCTGCTGGCGGTGGCATTGCTGGTTGGATCGATCCCGTATCTGGTGGTCCATCCCGGATATGAGCCCGACCACAAGGAATAACGCATAATTTTTTCGGGGCTGTGCGTCCGGCGTGCGTCTCTGCGCGTAACCACTTTAGATGCAATCTGCATACAGATGAGTTGGGAGAGCAAATGCGCCTGAATCGCTATGGGATCACGCATTTTGCGGTCGGTCTGGCGCTTGGCAGTTACCCGGCCTGTGCCCGCGCGGCGCCCGACGATCCTGCAACCACAAGTGACCCAGCCAGCCAGATCGTTGTAACCGCGTCGCGCGAGGATTTGCTCGGCATTGCAGCAACCGCCAGCGTGGGGACAATTACCGGCGAAGAAATCCGCTTGCGCCCCGCCTATCGCGTCGGCGAGCTGCTGGAATCTGTGCCGGGCCTGGTCGTCACCGTCCACAGCGGCGAGGGTAAGGCCAACCAGTTTTTGGCGCGCGGCTTCAACCTCGATCATGGCACCGATATCGCCAATTTCATTGACGACGTGCCGATCAACCGCCCGACCAACGCCCATGGTGAGGGTTATTCAGACTTGAACTTCCTGATGCCCGAAACGCTTGGCGGGCTGGAATATACCAAAGGCACGTATTATCCGGCGGTGGGCAATTTTGGCGATGTCGCGTCGGTGCATCTGCACACGGCCAACGTAATCCCGACCCAGATCACGCTTGCGGGCGATACCTTTGGTGGCTTTGGCGGGTACGCAGGCGGCTCTCGCCCGGTCGGCGCCGATGGTCACGTGCTGGCGGCGCTAGAATTCAGCCGGGTGAACGGGCCGTTCGACCCGGCGGGCGATTTCAACAAATATGCCGGCGTGCTGCGATACAGCAGCGGCAAAGTCGCGAACGGCTATGACATTACCGCGCAATATTACCATGGCGCCGGGATATTTTCGACCGACCAGCCGGCGCGCGCGGTCACACGCGGCTTGATCGATCGTTATGGCTCGCTGGATCCGACCGACGGCACATCGAATGCGCGGTTCAGTCTGTCCAGCCATGTCGCGCGCCAGGGCGAAGGCTGGAAATTCGCCGCCAATGCCTATTTCGTGCGGAGCAGCCAGACGCTGTTCAACAATTTCACGCACTATCTCGAAGACCCCGTCAATGGCGACCAGGAAGAGCAGAACGAAAGCCGCAATCTGTTTGGTGGTGGCGCGGCGTTCACCCTGAAATCCCGGTTTGGCAGCATCACCAGCGACACGACGATCGGCCTGCAGTTTCGCCGCGACGCGATCGTTGTCGATCGGCGCCATACGCTGCAACGGGCCGTGCTGGACTATTGCGAACTGCTGCACGTCGACGGATCGGTCACCCGCTATGCCGTGGGCGAAACGCGCTGCACTTACGACCGGGTCCAATTGTACGACCTGGGGCTTTACGCCGAAAACACCACGCATTGGCGGCCATGGCTGCGCACGAATGTCGGGATTCGCCAGGAATTCGCCGGTGGCAGCGACCTCAACCTGCTGCCAGATCAACCGTTTTCTGGCCACCCGTTTACCCAGCATGTGGCGCTGTTTCAGCCCAAAGGCAGCATCACGATTGGCCCGTTCGCCAGGACCGAGTTCTATTACAGCGTCGGCCGTGGCTTTCACTCGAACGATATCCGCAGCGTTTCGGGCACCGTGTTGCTGGAAAACATTCCCGGCTATGCCAAACCGACGCCGTTGCTGGTCAAAGTGGATAGCCAGGAGGTCGGCCTGCGCTCTGACCTGATCCCCAAAATGCACATCCAGTTTGCCGCATTTCTGCTCCATGTCGGGTCTGAACAAATTTACGATCAGGATCAGGGCGAGGATGTGCCCGGTGCGGCAAGCCGGCGGTATGGGTACGAAGTGTCAGCCCAATACCTGCCGGTGCGCTGGCTCGAAATCAACGCCGATCTGTCGCATAGCCATGCGCGCTTTGTTGGCGACTATGCGAGTTTCGGGAACACCGGCACGTATATTCCCAATGCGCCCGAATATGTCGGATCGTTCGGGGTGCTGGTTGATAACCTCGGTCCGGTGTCCGGTGGGTTGCAAGTCCGTGTGCTCGGATCATTGCCGCTCGTTTCCGACAACAGTGCGCGGGACAAGGGTTATACCGAAACCAATGTCAATCTTGGCTATACCTTTTCGCCGCGCTTCAAGGCGCAAGTTCAAGTATTCAACATTATGAATATAAGAGCAAATTCTGGCGCGTATTATTACGCGACGGTCATTCCCGGCGACACCGGGATACCCACCGGCGATCATCAGAACCATCCGCTCGAACCGATCTCGGCGCGGTTCAGCGTGACCGCCACATTCTGACCAATCCTGAAACCACATTAAAACGGGGGCGTTTGGTGCAACGCGTAACGATCTCAATCGACGACCAGCTCGCCGCGCAATTCGACGAAGTCGTCCGCAATTTTTCCTATACCAGCCGATCCGAAGCGGTGCGCGATCTCGTCCGCCAACGGGTCGATGCGGCGCGCCGTGATCGCAGCAGGGACCACAGTGGGACATGCGTGGCCAGCCTCAGCTACGTCTATAACCACCGCACGCGCGAACTGGCCGCGCGCCTGCTCGATTTGCAACACGCGCACCACGATCTGGTCGCCGCGGCCACGCATGTCGTGCTCGACCATGAGGCATCGCTGGAAACCATTCTGCTGCGCGGGCCAACGGCGGCAGTCGATGCCTTTGCCAACCGCGTGATCGCCGAACGCGGGGTGCGCTACGGCGCGGTCAATATTGTCGCGGTCGATACCAATGACGATCATGCCGCGCCTGCTCCGCACCATCACCACGGCCATGCGCACGCTTCGCCCCATCCAGGTTAAGTCGAAAGGTGCCTCCTACGCGTGCACCGCGCTTGTGGCCGGTGCATTTTCTGGATCACGGGGATTCGGTTTCTGTGCTGGCGTGATGGGGCACTTGTCTGATCTACTCGGCAGAGCCGGCGAGACCGGTTCTCGAGTCGAGTTTGGGGGCAGATTCATGACCAATCCATCACCGGGCGCAGCGGTAAACGCAGCAGGGGCCGCAGCCAATCCGAACAAGGCGTTGTGGGAAAAGGGTGACTTCACACGGATCGCGGGTTCGATGCGCGAGGCGGGCGATGCGCTGGTGGCGACGCTTGGGGTGGAGACGGACATGGACGTGCTCGATCTTGGGTGTGGTGACGGCACGACCGCGCTACCCGCAGCACAGTGCGGCGCGCGGGTGTTGGGGGTCGATATCGCCAGCAACCTGGTCGCCGCCGGCAATTTGCGGGCCACCCAGGCCGGATTGACGAATCTCGTCTTTCAAGAGGGCGATGCGTCGAACCTGGCACAGCTGGATGACGGGGCGTTCGACCTGGTCATCAGCATGTTTGGCGCGATGTTTGCGCCACGGCCATTCGATGTCGCGCGCGAAATGGTGCGGGTCACGCGATCCGGCGGGCGCATCGTCATGGGCAACTGGATTCCCGGCGATCCGACACTTGTCGCGCAAATCCTGAAGATCAGCGCGGCCTACAGCCCGCCACCGCCCGAAGGATTTGTCAGCCCGGTAACCTGGGGCGTGGTGGATACGGTGCTGGAACGCTTTGGCGCCGCCGGGATTGCGGCGGATGCGATCACCTGCACGCCGACGATCTATACCTTTCGCGTGCCGGGTCCGCCCGCGGGACTGCTCGATTCATTCCGGCGGTACTACGGCCCGACCATGAATGCGTTCGATGCGGCGGCCTCGACCGGGCGCGCCGATGCGCTTTATGCCGAATTGCTGGCGCTGTTCGAGGCCCAGAACCAGGGTGGCCCGACCGAGACGGTGATCGCCGCCAAATTTCTCAAAGTGACAGTCGTAAAAGCCTAGGCCTCAGCGCGTGTCGAGCAGGCGCTGGAGGTAGGCGGTGTAGCTGTTGCGGCCCAGGCGCGCGATGGCGCCTGACATGGCCGCGTCATCGATCAGGCCCAGGCGCCAGGCGATTTCTTCCGGGCAGGCGATTTTCATGCCCTGGCGGCGTTCCAGCGTGCCGACGAAATCGGCGGCATCGAGCAGGCTGTCGGGCGTGCCGGTGTCGAGCCATACATAACCCCGGCCCAATTGACGCACCGACAGGCAGCCGCGTTGCAGATAATCGGTAATGACGTCGGTAATTTCCAGCTCGCCACGCGCTGACGGCTTTGTGGCGGCGGCAATGTCCGCGACGTTTTCGTCAAAGAAATACAGCCCGGTGATGGCCCAGTTCGACGCAGGGTTCGTCGGCTTTTCAGCGAGTGCTGTCGCCCGGCCGGTGCTGTCGAATTCGACCACACCGTACCGTTCGGGATCGGCGACATGGTACGCAAACACGGTTGCCCCGCCCGGCGTTGCGGCAACTTCACGCAACATCTGCGGCAGCGCGTGGCCAAAGAAGATGTTGTCGCCCAACACCAGGCAAACTGGGCCGCCGGCAATAAATTCGCGCGCGATCAGAAAGGCTTGCGACAGCCCATCGGGGTGCGGCTGCACCGCGTACGTGATCGCCACGCCCCATTGGCTGCCATCGCCGAGCAATTCGCGGAATGCTGGCGCATCATGCGGGGTGGTGATAATCATGATGTCGCGGATCCCGGCCAGCATCAGCGTGGTCAGCGGGTAATAGATCATCGGTTTGTCATAAACCGGCAGCAGCTGTTTCGACACGGCTAGCGTGATCGGATACAGCCGGGTGCCGGTGCCACCGGCCAGAATGATGCCTTTCAAAGCGGTGTCTCCAAACCCAGACCCAAACCCAGACCCAAACGATGCCCGCTGTATTCCTGGCGCAGCGGGACCCACCACTGGGCATTGTCCAGGTACCAGCGCACGGTCAGGGCAATGCCGCTGTCAAAGGTTTCGCGCGCGCGCCAGCCCAGCTCGGTTTCGATCCGGGTGGCATCGATCGCATAACGGGCGTCGTGCCCCGGGCGATCGGCGACAAAGTGGATCAAGCCGTCATGCGGCGCGGCGGCGGGGCGCTGCGCATCGAGTTCGGCGCAGATCCGGCGTACGACATCGATATTGCACCATTCGTTGCGCCCGCCGATATTGTACGTTTCGCCAGGTCTGCCGCGCATGGCGACCAGGTCGAGCGCGCGGGCATGGTCATCGACATACAGCCAGTCGCGCACTTGGGTACCCCGGCCATAGACCGGCAAAGGCAGGCCTTCCAGCGCGTTGAGAATGGTCAATGGGATCAGTTTTTCGGGGTAATGGTACGGCCCGTAGTTGTTCGAACAATTGGTCACGATCACTGGCAGGCCATATGTGCGATGCCATGCGCGGGCGAGGTGATCGCTTGCCGCTTTTGACGCGGCATAAGGCGATGACGGGTCGTAAGTCGTCGTTTCAACAAACCCGCCGCCGCTGCCCGCCGCGCCATCGAGTGAGCCATAGACTTCGTCGGTCGAGACGTGGATCAGCCGGAATGCCGCCGCTGCACCGGGCGCCAGCGTCGCCCAATAGGCGCGGGCCGCCTCCAGCAGCGTGAATGTGCCGATAATATTGGTGGTGATAAAGGCATCGGCGCCGGTGATCGACCGGTCGACATGGCTTTCTGCGGCCAGATGCATGATCCGTTCGGGACGAAACGCGTCAATCGCGGCGCGCAACCCGACGCCGTCACGAATGTCGGCATGGACAAAACGGTGCCCGGCATGGCCGTGAACCTCGCGCAGGGACGCACGGTGTCCGGCATATGTCAGTGCATCGAAAGTAAGGACGTCATGCCCGCAATCGCGCACCAGATGGCGCACCAGTGCAGAGCCGATAAAGCCCGCTCCGCCGGTAACCATTACACGCATCGCCGGCCCCCTGTTTGCCTGCCACCGCCCCTGGCACGAACAGGAATGTCCTGCAGGGGCGATGCAACAGGTAACGGCGAGGGCTTAAAATTCAAAGAAAGCCAGCGATTATTGCCGGAGTTCCTTGCTCGATATGAAATGCGCGCGGTTACGTAATAGCTGCGGCCAGGCTCAGGCGGTCGTCCGCCACGGGCTTCAGTATCAGTTGGGCCGAACCGCCCCATGCCTTGTCCCAATACGGGCCGTTCCGTACGCCCGGCCTGCGCAATGCCACGATGTTCGGGCCGTGGTGGCACAATGGCAATGCCACAACGCTCGATCAGGCGATTGCGCGCGCTTGTCAACCCACCGGGTTTCGCGCAGGGTTGGACAGAACGCTTGGGAGATCCGCCATTTCGCGCCGCGCCACGATCTATGAAATCGCGTCTGCCGCAGGGGTTTCGCCAAAGACCGTATCGCGCGTGCTGAACGACGAACCGTTCGTCAAGGATGCCTTGCGCGAAAAGGTCAAAGCGGTTGCCAAGGCGCTGAACTATCAGCCCAACATCACCGCCAGGGCGCTGATCACGCGGCGCAGTTTCATGATCGGGCTGACGTACGAACGCCCCAGCCCGAGCTATGTCGTCGAATTGCAGCGCGGTGTGCTGGAACGGTTGGCCGATGAACGCTATCGCATGATCATCCTGCCGTTCCGCGATGTGTGCGCCCGGGCCGATGAGTTTACCGAATTTCTGCGGTCGGCGGCGCTCGATGGCGTGGTGCTGGCGCCGCCCGGTAGCGATGAACCCGGCGTGCTCGACCGGCTGGATGGTTTTGGCATGCCTTATGCCCGGATTGCGCCGCAACTGGAGCCGGGGCGCGGTGCCTGTTCGCTGCTGGATGATGCAGCGGCGGCACGCGAAGTGGCCGAACATGTCCTGGCGCTGGGGCACCGGCGGCTGGCGGTGATCCTGGGCGATCCGACCCACAGCGCCAGCGCCGCACGCAGCCAGGGTTATGCCGCTGCCTTTGCCGCCTATGGCATCGGCCCCGACGCGTTATGCTATGAACGGGGTGATTTCACCTATCCCAGCGGCGAAGCGGCGATGCAGCGCATCCTGGCGCGATCCGGCCCGCGCCCGACAGCCGTGCTGGCGCAAAATGACGACATGGCGGTGGGCGCAATGACTGTCGCGCGAGAGGCCGGGCTGTCGATCCCCGGCGATCTGTCGGTGGCCGGGTTCGACGATTCCGACATCGCCAGGCTGGTCATGCCAAAGCTGACCACGGTGCGCCAACCGGTGTTCGACATGGCCCTGACGGCGACCGACGGCCTGTTGAAACTGCTGTCCGGCGAACCCGCGCCTGCGCCGGTGATGCACACGCACGAATTGATGGTGCGCCAGTCGACGGCGGCGCCTGCGGGATAAGTTGGGTTTGCGCGCTTTAACTCGTTGCGAACCGCGCGGCATGGTCGCGGATTTGCGCGATGATGTCCGTGTCGCTGTCGAAATTGCCGTACCAGCCTTGTGGTTCGTGCGGCGGGTCGCCCATCAGCGGGTCGCCGGCGTGCCAGCGGTGATCGGGGCGACTGATGCGCGCTTCGCCGTTCCAGCCCCAGAAATTGGTGCCGGCGATGGGCCCGGAACCGGCCAGGCTGGTTTGCGCGGCGCCGTAAATCAGCTCGTAATAGCGTTGGCGGAATGTTGTCGGCACTTGCGGGTCGTACAGTTCGCCGTCGCGCGGGAAGCCGAATTCTTCGATGACCAGCGGTTTGCCCATCGCGGTGGCGAGGCGCACGTGTGTCGCCAGATAGTCCTCGACCCGCGCGCGCCCGGCATCCCATGTGCCCGCTAAATTCTTGCCATCGACCCAGCCCCAATTGAGCGGCCAGACATGCGCGGTCAGGTAATCGATATGGCGATGCGCGCGGACCACCACGTCTTCGTGACCACCCGACGCGATCGTGCCCTCCATCCCCAGCGAGACCATGTGGTTGGAATCGAGGCGGCGGATCAGCGCGGCGCTGGCGTCGATCCAGTCGTAGTATGCGGGCAGGATGCGCGCCATCACATCGGGGCTGACCCCGGGGCGCGGTTCGTTGCACAATTGCCAGGCCATCAGCGCGGGATCGTCGCGATAGGCGCGGCCGGTAACGGTGTTGACCCGGCTGACGAGCGAGCGGACCCATCCGTAAAACCGCGCGATGGCAGGCGCATTGGCGTAAAACGCGCTACCCGCATCGGGGAAGGCCGGCCACGGGTGGGCAGGATCGTTGTTGTCGATGTAGCGCCCGGTTTCATACCACAACAGCGTCATCATCCCGCCCGACCATTCCCAATTGTTGGTCATGTAAAGCACGGCGGTCATGTCGCGGCGGGCCAGTTCGGCCATCGCATGGTCGAGCCCGATCAACAGCGCCTGATTGTGCTGCCCGGCGCGGTTGATAAAGCCGGGGGTGACACTGGCGCGCAACGGTCCTTCTTCGGCCCCTGCGAGCATGCGCACATTGGTCACGCCCATCGCTTTCAACCGGTCGAGTTCGCGGCCCAGTCGCGCGCGGCCCTGGGCCGGATCGGCACCCAGCCACGCAAGGTACCAGGCATTCGCCCCGACATAGCGATGGGCGCGACCGTGGCGCGCAAAGCCGGTGCCGACGCGGCGCACGAAAGCGTCAGGCGCGGCAAAGGTGGGCGCGCCAAAGACGGGGTCAGCAAAGGCGGGGACGGCGGCGATCGGCACGGCGCCGATTGCGGCCAGTACAGTGCGCCGGGTTGGGCTGAACATGCGCATTTCCTTCAGGCTTTCAGGGGCAGGGCAGGATTTGTTCTGCGTCATTGCCCAGCCGCACTTCGCCGATCGTCACGTCACTAGGCCCGTCGAGCGTCAGCCGGAACACCTCGTTCAGGTGATCGATCTGCGCGCCATGCGTAGACAGGCATTTAAGCGGCAGGCCATAGCGCACCCAGTGATCGTTCGCGGGCAAGGCAATCGGCACTTCGGCGTGGCACGCCGGATCATCGCACGCTGCGCCGATTGCGGCATGCGCCGGGGCCTGGCTGACGCGCGCCGTCAGCAGCAGCAGAACATCGCCATTGGCTTCACGCGCCAGATCGACCGGCGCGGGTGCCATCAGCGCGATCGTCGCGCTGCCGCTGGTTACGGCAAAGCGCCGCGCGCCCTCTTGCACCGCAAAATCGACCGCTGTGACATGGACCCGCCCGCCCAGAGCTTGCGCGGGCACGGCGGTGATGCGGGTCGATCCGCTGCCATCGGGGGCCTCGATACGGAGCGACCAACCGCTGGCCGGCTGACCATTGGTGAACCAGCGCCGGGCATCGTTGGCCGGGGGCACGCCAGGGTCTTGCGATAATGGGGTCCATTGCCGGGTGCGGTCCTGCCATGTCAGGCCAAAGCCGAGCGGGAACAGCGCGCCATCGGCGGCACGCGCGGTGCGTGGCCAGGCCGTGGGCAACTGGCCGGTCATCGCAAAGCGCGGATTGCCGCGCGCATCGCCGATTACCACATCGGCAACGCCTGCGCCTTCGCTACCCGGCAACCAGGCCACGACAAAGGCGTCTGCGGAGTTGAGCGCAGGGTTTATAAACAGCGGCCGTCCGGTCAGCATGACGGCCACCACCGGGATATGCTGCGCGCGCAACTTGCGCATGGTTTCCCACGGCGCGGTCAAGTCGGGGGTCAGTTGCAGCGATTTGAGATCGCCCTGGAATTCGGCATAAGGCCGTTCGCCGAAAATGACGACGGCCACATCGGGTTTTTGGGTGAAACGGCCATCGGGCGCGAGTTCAGCCGTGCCGTCGCCCGTTTCCATGGCGGTTTTCAATCCCTGCCACAGCGACGTGGCGCCGGGAAAATCGCTGCGCGTCAACCCGGTGCCCTGCCAGCTGATCGTCCAGCCCCCGGCCGCACGCATCAGGTCGTCGGCACCATCGCCGGCGACCAGCAAGTGCGCGCCCGATTTGATCGGCAGCACGCCGTCATTCTTCAGCATGACCAGTGATTTGCGCACCGCCTCGCGCGCCAGCGCGCGGTGTGCCGGGCTACCCAGCAGGTCCCATTGCCCCGCGAGCGGACGGGTCGATGGCGCGCCTGCGGTAAACAGGCCCAGCCGTGCTTTGACGCGCAGAATGCGCGACACCGCATCATCAATCCGCGCCATTGGAATTGCGCCGGCGCGGGCTTGCGCGGTCAGGCTTGTGACCATGTCTTTCCAGCTGTCGGGCGCCATGATCATGTCGATGCCAGCCAGCACCGCCTGCGGGCACGAAGCATTGGTGCATCCAGCGACCTGGCCGTGCGCGTTCCAGTCGGAGACAACGAAGCCGCCAAAATTCATGCGGTCTTTGAGTACGCCGGTCAGCAAACTGGAATTGCCGGCCATTTTTACGCCTTGCCAGCTGGAAAAACTGGCCATGATCGTGGCGACGCCGCCTTCGATCGCAGGGCCATAGGGCTTGCCATGGATATCGCGCAGATCGGTTTCGCTGATCGCGGCATCGCCCTGATCGACGCCATTGGTGGTTGCGCCATCGCCGATGAAATGTTTGGTCGAGGCAAGCACTTTGCCTGCTGCAATCAGGTCTTTGCTGTCGGGTGGGCCTTGCAACCCGCGCAGCATGGCCCCGACATAGCGCGATACCAGGCCGGGGTCGGACGAATAGCCTTCGTAGGCGCGGCCCCAGCGGTAATCGCGCGGCACTGTCACCGTGGGGGCGAATGTCCAGTCGAGCCCGGTGACGCGGATTTCGGTGGCGGTGGCGGCGCCGATCCGTTCGACCAGATCGGTATCGCGCGTCGCGCCGAGCCCGATATTGTGCGGAAACAGCGTCGCGCCGATAATATTGGAATGGCCGTGGATGGCATCGGTGCCCCACATGACCGGAATGGCCACGCCGCCGTCCGAGCGGTCGGTCGATGCGGCCCACATCGCATCGGCGAGTTTGAGCCACGCGGCTGCCGGGGCTTTGTCATCGCCGCCCGGGCCACTGTTGCCGCCGTTGAGCACAGCGCCCAGATGATAGCGGCGCACATCGTCGGGCGTGGTGCAACAGATGTCGCCCTGCACCAGCTGTCCGATCTTTTCCTCCAGCGTCATCCGCGCCAGCAACTTGGCGATCCGTGCCTCGGTGCCCGCGTCGGTGGTGACAGGATAGCGATAGGCCGGCCAGATCGCGGGATGCGCTGTGCCCGGCGCGCCGGCCAATACCGCCTCAGTCGGTACCGACTGGGCCAATACCGGCTGCGTGCCTACCGAAAGGGCAAGCGGCAGGAAGCGCAGAAAGGTGCGAGTGCGGTTCATCGGGGCTTTCGGGCAATGGAGTGCGGCCGCCGTTTTTGACGGCGGCCGCGAGGGAGTTGATCAGTACTTGAACTTGGCGCCGAAAAAGAGGCGACGGCCCGAATTGAAGTACGTGAACGGTTCGTTCGTCCACTGCATGTAGCTGTGCTGCGCAGCCTTGGTGATGTTCTGCGCCGAGAACGTCAGGCCGAAATTGCTGTTCACATCATAACCCAGCTGACCATCGAGCTGGCCATAGGCGGACGAGAAAATCTCGTACGTCTTCTGGTTGCCGTACTGGTCGGGGAACGAGAAGGTTGCCCCGGCGCCCGAATCATTGATTGCCTTGCTGCGCCAGGAATAGGACAGGCGTGCCGAAAAGCCGTGCGATTCATAGAACGCATTGGCCGTGAACGCATGCTTTGATACGCCCGGGATTGGCGCGCTGGTCGTGAACGACGTTGGCAGTGACGCACTCGATTGCGACAGCGTGTAATTGGCCGCAACGCCAAAGCCTTTCAGGAAACCGTCATGCGCCTGATACTGCGCGCCCAGTTCCAGGCCCCAGATCCAGCCCTTTCCGGCATTTTCAGGCTTTGCCACATCGGCAGTGGTGCCGCCGAAATCGTCATAGACCAGCGTGGGCACGCTGAGCGTTTCGACGAAGTTCTGCACTTTCTTGTAAAACGCGGCAACGCTGACCAGCGAACCCGGCGCAAAGTAGTTTTCGTAGTCGGCCACGCCTTGCCATGCGCGATAAGGATCGAGCTGCGCGTTGCCCGAGGTGCCGCCGGCAAAGGCAAAACCATCAGGCTGGCCGGTGGTGACATTGGTGCGCCCGCCGGTCTGACGCGTATAGTTGTAGCTGTTGCCCAGGCCAAGTGAGAACAAGTCCTGCGCCGCGACGACTTTGGCTGCGCCAAACCGGAAAATCTGGCGATCGGTCAATTTGTATTCGAAATTCAGCGACGGCAGCACGTCGTTATAATGACGGTTGGTGGTCACCGGTACATTGTTCGAATTGACCCCGTTCCACACCGCAGTGCCATAGAAGGTCGGCGCCGCCGCAGTCTGCGCATTGTTGATCTGCAGCGACGTGGAAACAAACCGCAGGCCAAAGTTCAGGTGATACGCCGCGCCTTTGCCGCCGACATCGGCCATCAGGTATGACGCCAGCGTCTTGTTGGTGACCATGAACGAGCTCAGCGTGTCTTCGAAAAACTTTTCGGTCGTGTTGGTGCCGCCGCCACCTTGCGCCCAGATGGTCTGCAGATACGTCGATGGATTGGTCATGCCACCAGTATAGGGGTTTTTGACAATCATCGATCCGGTGCCAAACCCGTTCATCGTCTGCGCCAGATTGGGATTGG
>JAYTHT010000264.1:0-4725 GCA_043732365.1 Novosphingobium sp.
AAGGTAGAGTGCGACGCAACGGGCAACAGGCGCCATGTGGGCCTGACGGATAGCTATTCATACAAATAACCAAAATAGCCAAAATCGATTACCAATTCGGTGATAAGGTCATTCAAATCGCATGTCCGTGCAGCAAACGCGCGCTGCAACACGGCCTATTCCCATACGCATGTCGCCGTGGAAAGCTATATGTCGGGGTATGTTGGAATGGTGCGCCCAGAACGATTCGAACGTCCGACCCTCAGATTCGTAGTCTGATGCTCTATCCAGCTGAGCTATGGGCGCAAATGCCATTTCATTATGCCATACTCGGCAAATCCCCGTCCAACCAGGTCATCCGCCAATGTGCGGGAAATGGTGCGCCCAGAACGATTCGAACGTCCGACCCTCAGATTCGTAGTCTGATGCTCTATCCAGCTGAGCTATGGGCGCCGAGGAGACGCGCACTTAGGTGGCGACGCCGGGCTTGGCAAGAGGTTTTCGTCAATTTCAAACGGGGTTCAAAACGGTGTCGTGACGTACCGGGTAACGGTTTGCGTCAGCGGTATGTCGAGCGGCGGCATAGCGCGAATATGCAGCGTATCGGGCATGCACCACGCAAGCGCCGCGCCTTCCTGACTGACCGCTTCGCCGCGCCAGATGCGGCACGCGTAAAGCAGCAGCACGACCGCGCGCGCGCCTTTGCCGGCGGCCAATCCGCTTTCATTCGCGGAAAAACCCAGAGGCACGCAATCACCCGGCATGATCTCGATCGCCAATTCCTCCCGCAATTCGCGCACCAGCGCGGCCACCGGCCCCTCGCCCGGTTCAACTTTGCCGCCAGGAAACTCCCACAAGCCGCCATGTTGACGCCCGGCGGGGCGCTGCTGCAACATCACTTGCCCATCAGGATCGATCAACGCAGCCGCGACGACCAGCAGAGCGCCGCCGGGAACCGCGCAAAAGCGTTCAATTTCATCGCCTGACATGCTGCGTCGTGTCCTATATGTAATGTCTAACGAATTGTTAGGCGCACCAGCCTATGCGGTTGGTGTGCTGGTAACACCGGGAAACGCATGTGCAGAGCTTGATAAAGAGATTGCTGCACGACAATTCGGCTGCGACCGTCGTCGAATACGGCCTGATTGTAGGCATTATATCGGTTTCACTGATCGTTGGGATGCAGAGTTTTAGCAACCAGTTGTCCATACTGTACCAGATCGTCAATACTTACACGGCCGCCGCTGGAGCCAAAAATTAAGTCGATCTTAAATGATCCAAGCGCAAAACCTATGGCATTGGCCAGATTTCAATGTCGCGCGGCGTTCCGCACCACGCGCGATCTGGGCCCTGGAGAATGTCATGCGATTGCTGCGCGCATTATGGGCGGATAACGAGGCGGCAACAGCCGTCGAATATGCCCTGCTTGCCGTGCTCGTCTCCATGGCCGCGATCACTGCCATCGGTACGCTGGGCAACGCGCTGTCGGCCACGTTCCTGGCGGTTGCCAACGACATGAGCAACGCCTCAGATGGGTCGATCTAGGCGCCGATCCGCAAAAACCGTTCTTCGCGCATGGCGCGCAACGCTTGCGGTGATCTGTCCGCCAACGCATCCAGTTCTTCACCGATTGCATTGCCCAACGTGATCGTCATCGCGCCGGGATTGCGATGCGCCCCGCCAGTTGGTTCGGGGACTATCCGGTCAATCACTCCCAGGTGCAACAGATCTTGCGCGGTGATTTTCATCGCTTCGGCCGCGTCGGCGGCTTTCGCCGATGTGCGCCACAGGATCGATGCACAACCTTCGGGTGAAATTACTGAATAGACCGCGTTTTCCAGCATCAGCACGCGTTCGGCGCTGGCGAGCGCGACCGCTCCGCCAGAACCCCCCTCGCCCACGATCGCCGCAACCATCGGCACGCCCAGCGCCAGGCACGCCTGGGTCGACCGCGCGATCGCCTCGGCCTGGCCGCGTTCTTCGGCCTCCACCCCGGGAAAGGCGCCCGATGTATCGACCAATGTGACCACGGGCAGGCCAAACCGGCTGGCCATTTCCATCAGGCGTACCGCCTTGCGGTACCCTTCGGGTTTGCCCATACCAAAATTGTGGCGGATACGACTTTGCGTATCATGGCCCTTTTCATGGCCGATCAGCATCACCCGGCGTTGCCCCAATCGGGCAAACCCGCCGACAATTGCGTGGTCTTCACCAAAACAGCGATCCCCGCCCAGCGGCATGAAATCGGCGAACGCGTGTGCCGCATAGTCGCGGAAATGCGGGCGCGACGGATGGCGCGCGACCTGGGTTTTCTGCCACGGGGTCAGATTGCGATAGGTTTGCGCCAGCAGTTCGCTCGCCTTGGCCTCCAGCTTGCGGATCTCTGTGGCGATATCGAGATCACCGGCAAAGTCGGACGCCTCTGCGGTGTCGCGCAATTCGGCGATGCGCGCCTCTAGCGCGGCAATCGGCTTTTCGAATTCGAGATAGGAAATCATCGGTCTAGCGCTAGGCAAGCGCGCAGGCTTGGTCAACAGGCAGGTTTGGCGATGATGCCGAGACCAGCCCCCGCCAGTGGGTGCCGCTGGTTGACCAAAGTGACCAGACGCGCGCCGTCAACATGGGTATAAATTTGCGTCGTGGCAATATCGGCGTGGCCCAGCAGACTCTGCAACACCCGCAAATCCGCCCCACCTTCCAGCAAATGGGTGGCAAAGGCATGACGCAGGACATGCGGGCTGACCCGTTCGGGATCGAGCCCCGCACGCAAGGCCAGATCTCGCAACAGCTGAAACAATCGTACCCGCGTCAGGTGGCCGCCGCGGGGGCTGGGAAACACATGACGCCCACCGGCAGGCCGCACTAGCAACCATTGGCGCAAGGCCGCCCTGGCGCGTTCGCCGACCGGCACCATCCGCTGTTGCCCGCCCTTGCCGGTAATCATCAGCAACGGCGCATCGCGCGGCACCGCGATCAGCGCCAGCGACACCAGTTCGGTCGCGCGCAAACCCGACCCATACAGCAGTTCCACCAGCGCCAGCATGCGGATCCCGGCCGGATCGCTGGTCGCAGCATCAGCCTCTGCCAATCCAAACAGCACGACAATGTCGCCATGCGACAATAGCCGCGGCAGCGGGCGGCGCGGACGCAACCGGGGCAAGGCATCGCCCGGATCATCATCGCGGCGGCCATCATCGACCAGAAAGGCGTAAAACTGCCTTAGCGCCGACGCCTTGCGCGCCAGACTGGCCGGGGCAAGCGCGGACCACGCCTCGCCCAGTCCCGCCAGCGCGGCGCGGTCTGCGCTGACCAGATCGCCGATCAGGAGGGCTGCACCGGTCAGGTCGCGCGAATAGGCGCTGAGCGTGTTGGCTGCCGCACCGCGTTCGGCGGCGAGCATCGCGAGAAATGCGGCAATGGCGACCTGATTGCCAGAGCGGACAGTTTCAGGCCCAACCATCACGTTCCATCGTTCACGTGCGTGCGACCGCCTCGGCCGCAATCATCCGCGCCTCTGCCTCCAGACCGACCTGGCGGAGCGCATCGACGATGTGATACAAATGCATCGGCGTCATCCGGTTCCAGCCAGACCCTTGCATGCCATAGGCCGCCAACATCACGACCAGAGCAGGGTTGCGCGATTGGGCCGCCGCATCGATTGCGCTGCTCCAGCGGCTTTTGCGGTCGATATCAATCTCGAGCTTGCCGGCGAAATCATGGGCGCCACGCGCATCGATCCGTCCCAGCCCCATCAGCCCGGCCAGCAGCAGTCCCGACCGCAAAGTACCATCGCTGTTGTCGCCCGATTTGAACGCGGCCAGCGCATCGGCGCCCACCGGCGACAATTTCGCCGGAGCAGCGACCGCCAGAATGCCCCACGCCTGGCTACCCACCGCCACCACCGGCGCCCAGCGCACGGCGTTGTTGTCGAGCCCGGCATCAAGCATCGACCCGATCAGCGCCGCGGCATCGCCATCATAGGCTGCCGCCGGTTCAATGTGCGCTGCGGCATAGGCGGTCAACACCTGGCGCGACATCTGCCGCGACGGATCGCCGGCATCGCCCCACAGCGCCTTTATCGCCGTCAATCGATCGCCCATATCAGCCGCAACATACGCATTGTGTAATTGTGCGGCAAGCGGACCCCAGGTCGTATCGGGTTCCTGTAACGCGGCAATTTCCGCGTACAAATCAACCATAGCTACGCTCGACAACACGCCGGTTGCCGCGCTGGTATCGGCAGCGGCGGCACGTGATCCCAGCGCCAGCATCGGTGCGCGCGTGGCCACCATCGCATAGCTGGACCAGTCCTTGCGCCGTAACGCCTCTGGCGGTTCAAGACCCGTTGCAAAGGCGAGGCCAGTGCGCCACGGGGTCAGCCCGTCGGCTTCTGCCCATTCGATCGTCACCGCGCGATGCGTGGTGTTGGCCGACCCTGCGAATTTTTCCGCGAGCAGAATGTCGATCTTTGCCGCCGCACCGCGCCGCATCATGCGATCGAGTTGCGCCAGCGCGGGCGAACCCTCACTGCCATTGAACGCCAGGCAGATCGATCGCGACAAATCCCAGTCCCAGCCCGGACGTCCGGCCGCAGTCAGCGCGTCGATCGGGCAGAGCCCGGCCGGATCGGCGCTCGCCAGATATGCTGCCATCGCCGTGTCTTCGAGTGCGTGCGTATAGAACCCGCTATCGACTTCCTGGACCAGCATCCGCGCGGCATCGGCCTCACCCATGCGCAGCAACAGC
>JAYTHT010000265.1:0-1324 GCA_043732365.1 Novosphingobium sp.
GCGACCACTTCGCCGCCGCGCACGCCGCCTTCGGGGCCCATGTCGATGATCCAGTCGGCGGTTTTGATCACATCGAGGTTGTGTTCGATCACCACCACCGAATTGCCCTGTTCGACCAGCCGGTGCAGCACTTCGAGCAATTTGCGGACATCTTCGAAATGCAGGCCGGTGGTCGGCTCGTCGAGAATGTACAGCGTTTGCCCGGTGGAGCGGCGCGCCAGTTCCTTGGCCAGTTTGACGCGCTGCGCTTCACCGCCCGACAGGGTCGTGGCCTGTTGGCCGACTTTGACATAGCCCAGTCCGACTTCTGCGAGCATATGCATGCGTTCGCGGATCGGTGGCACCGCCTTGAAGAATTCGACCGCGTCCTCGACTGTCAGATCGAGCACGTCGGCGATCGAGTGGCCTTTGAATTTCACTTCGAGGGTTTCGCGGTTGTAGCGTTTGCCGTTGCATTCCTCGCACGTGACATAGACGTCGGGCAGGAAATGCATCTCGATCTTGATCAGCCCGTCGCCGTGGCACACTTCGCAGCGCCCGCCTTTGACATTGAAGCTGAACCGACCGGGCTTGTACCCGCGCGCCAGCGATTCGGGTAGCCCGGCGAACCAGTCGCGGATCAGCGTGAAGGACCCGGTATAAGTCGCCGGATTTGAGCGCGGGGTGCGCCCGATCGGTGACTGGTCGATCTCGATCACTTTGTCACATTGTTCCAGACCATCAATCGCATCATGCGCGCCCGCAATCACCCGCGCGCCATTGAGCACGCGCGCCGCGCCAGCCTGCAATGTATCGATGATCAGCGACGATTTGCCCGATCCCGAGACCCCGGTCACACAGGTGAATGTGCCCAGCGGAATGCGCACCGTGACATCATGCAGATTGTTGGCCCGCGCGCCTTTGACCGTGATGCCCAGGCCATTGCCCTTGCGCCGCTTGGGCGGCACTTCGATCCGGCGGGTGCCGTTGAGATACTGCCCGGTCAGGCTGTCCTTGCTGGCCAGAATATCGGCCAGCGAGCCTTGCGCGACGATTTCGCCGCCGTGGATGCCCGCGCCCGGCCCGAGGTCGACGATATGGTCGGCGGTGCGGATCGCGTCTTCGTCATGTTCGACCACGATCACCGTGTTGCCCAGATCGCGCAGCCGTTTCAGCGTTTCCAGCAGGCGGTCGTTGTCGCGCTGATGCAAGCCGATCGACGGTTCATCGAGTACATACAACACGCCCGACAACCCCGAACCGATCTGGCTGGCCAGCCGGATACGCTGGCTTTCGCCGCCCGACAATGTGCCCGATGTGCGGTCCAGATTGAGATAATCAAGCC
>JAYTHT010000266.1:0-1321 GCA_043732365.1 Novosphingobium sp.
TCACGCGCAAACAGCAATGCGCGCAACACGCCATCGCGCGCCGGAATGATCAATTCGTCTTCATGGCGCGGGGCGTTGGTGCTGAATGGCGATGCGACATGTGCGACATGGCTGCAACCGGCCATAGCCTCCGCCCAACCGGGGTCAGACGTCAGATCGGCGGTGAAAAAGCGCAAGGTTTCAGTTGTTCCACCCAGCAACGGGCGCAATGCCGCCTCTCGCGCCGGGTTTCGCACAGTGGTGCGCACGTGCCAGCCCTCGCCCAGCAACTGCTGGATCAGGAATCCGGCGATATAGCCGCTGCCGCCTGTGACCAGCACCACTTTGTCTGTTTGCTGCATGCCCCATCCTCGCCCGGTAGCTTATGGCTCAACCATAATCTTGTGACGCAGAAGATAGCCACCCGGTTGCAAAACGCAATCTGATCAGCGCATCAGGACCAATTCCTCAGCCATCGACGGATGCAACGCGACGGTCTCGTCAAAATCCGCCTTGGTCAGTCCGGCCTTGACTGCAATTGCCGCCGCCTGAAGAATTTCGGGCGCGTCCGGACCGATCATGTGGATGGCCAGGACCCGGTCGGTCGCGCCATCGACCACCAGTTTGTAAAACCCGCGCTCGATCCGTTCGCTAAAAATGTTTTTCATCGGGCGGAAATCGCTGGTGTAGATTTTGATGTTGCCATGGCTTTGCCGCGCCTGGGCTTCGGTTGGGCCGACGGCCGCCAGTGGTGGTTGTGAAAATACCGCGCTCGGGATCGCTTCATAACACACCGTCCTGGGCTTTCCACCGAACTGTGCATCGGAAAACGCGTGGCCTTCGCGGATCGCGATCGGTGTCAATTGCACGCGATCGGTCACATCGCCCACCGCATAAATACTGTCGCACGACGTGCGCCCATCGCAATCGACAGGGATTTCACCCCTCTCGCCCAGCGTAATTCCGACATGGTCCAACCCCAGGCCCACAGTGTTTGGCCGCCGCCCAGTCGCGACCAGCATCACATCGGCGTCCAAGGCATCACCGCCATCGTTCAGGTGGACCGAGAGGCTGCCGTCAGCCAATTTTTCGACCCGATCGGTGCTTGTGTGAAACCGATAGGCGATGCCGCGCGCGCGAGTGATTGCCATCAGGCGTTCGCGCAAATCGATGTCATAACCGCGCAGGACCATATCGGTGCGGTTGATGACCGTCACTTTGCTGCCCAACGCGTTGAAAATAGAAGCGAATTCCATTGCGATATAGCCGGCGCCGGCAATCACCACATGGCGCGGCAGCGTTTCGAGATGAAACACCTCGTTCGAGGTGATGCAATGTTCGC
>JAYTHT010000267.1:0-4713 GCA_043732365.1 Novosphingobium sp.
TTGAAAATGATCGACCGGGGCGTGCCACGGTCGCGCCTGGTCGGCAGCTGGGCCGGGGCATTTGGCAATCCCCAGTTTTTGCCCAGCGTCTATTTGCGCGTGGCGCAAGATGCCGATGGCGATGGGTATGCCGATATCTGGTCCAATCGCGCTGACACGCTGGCATCGATCGCGAATTATTTTCGCGATGCGGGATGGCGCCGGGGCGAACCGTGGGGCTTTGGCGTGACGATCCCGGACGGATTTGATCGCGCGGCGATTGCGACACGGCTGGTCAGCCCGCGCTGTCCGCAAGTGTTTTTGCGGCACTCGCAGTGGCGCACGATCGCAGAATGGCGGGCGGCGGGGATAGTACCGACGCGGGGATATCGGCCCGATACGCGCACACAGGCGACCCTGATCGAACCTGACGGCCCCGGGCACCCGGCGTGGCTGCTAACTGGAAATTATCGAGTCATCCTCGATTACAACTGTTCGAACTTCTATGCTCTCTCGGTAGGACTGCTAGCCGATGAAATCAGCCACTAAAGCGCTCCTGGCCGCATTGGCCCCCCTGACGCTGATCCCCGGGCCGGGATGGGCCCATGCGCCCGCGCCGGCTGCGGTGGTGCCGTTTGGGCCAGAGGCGGATTATCCAGTCACGATCGGTGATCCTTACGTGATCGGCGGGATCGGTTATACTCCGTCGGACACGTTGAATTACGACGCGGTCGGGTATGCCGATGCCGGTACCGTTGGATCCGGCATCAGCGGGGCACATCATACGTTGCCGTTGCCGTGTTATGTCGAAGTGACCGCGCTCGATACCGGGCACACGATCCTGTTGCGGCTCGATCGGCGTGGGCCGATGGGGGGCAAACAATTGATCGAATTGTCGCCCGCGGCGTGGGCGCAATTGGGCTTTGCCGGCGGCGCCGATGCCACGGTGCGCGTGCGCCGGGTCAATCCGCCGGAAACCGAACGGGCACGCCTGCGAACCGGTAACCGTGCGCCCGATCGCATGGACACGCCGCCGGGCCTGTTGACCGCGCTGCGCCGCAAGCTGGGCGTGGCCATGCCAAGCACGCCCGACGAACCGCCATCAGCAACGTTGTTGGGCGCAGCGAGACAAAAACCTGCCGCGCAAGGCCTGCCCGTCGCGCCGCAACCGGTATTGCGGCCTGCGGCCAAGCCTAACACCGTGCAGCCTGAAACCGCATTGCCTGAAAACGCACCGCTTAAAACTTCCCGGTCTCCCGCTGTGCCACCTAAAGCCGTTGCGCCCGCGCCAGTTGTGGCAAAGCCCGCGCAAAAGACCCCGGAACCAAAGTCCGCGCCAAAGCCGGTCGAGCCGGCGCACTTGGCCTTCACCCACATGGCGGTGCAAGTCGCCGCTTTTTCGATCCGTGACCACGCAGAAAAGGCCGCCGCACAAGTCGGCGGCAAAGTCGAACCCGTCGGAAAGCTGTGGCGCGTGCGCATTCCCGTCACCGGCGAGGACCAGGCGAAGGCAGCACTGGCGAAGGCCAGGCAGGCGGGCTATGCAGGAGCAGTTATACTGCGCCATGATTGATCAGATCGATTGATTGAGCAGATTGCGCCCAACCCTTTTTCTCGCCTGATCCGGATCGCTGTACCCTGTCGATGACTCGAATGATTTTGTCTGCGCCGCTGTTTTGCCACGCCGTCTGGGCGCTCGCGCTCGCCGCCGTATGTCAGCCAGCCCTTTCGCGCGACCGTGGCGCGCCGGCCGATCCTACCGTCCTGCCCGAAATCACCGCGCCGACCGCGTATATGATCGACGTCGATTCGGGCCGGGTGCTGTATGCTCGCGATGCGCAACGCCGGTTTGTCCCCGCATCGCTGACCAAGATCATGACCAGCTATGTTGCGTTCGAATTGATCGCGTCGGGCAAACTTCGCCTCGATCAGCGCTTTGTCATGACGCCCGACACGTTTCGGCATTGGCATGGTGTGGGCAGCACGATGTTTCTGGGCAACAACAGCAGCACGACTGTCGCCGAATTGCTCGAAGGGATCGTGACGGTTTCGGCCAACGACGGTTGCGTTGTGCTGGCCCAGGGGATCGCTGGATCGGTGCCCGGATTTACCGCGATGATGAATGAACAGGCCAGGCGTCTGGGCATGCGCAACACCCATTACAACACGCCCAATGGCTGGATGGATGAGGGTCAGACATATGTTTCGGCGCAGGACCTGGCGACGCTGTCCGACGCGCTGATCACGCGGCATGGCGACCTGTATCACCGGTTTTATGGACATGAACGCGCCGAATTCAACGGCATACAGCAGAATAATCATAACCCGCTGTATGGTCACACCTCCGGCGCCGATGGGGTCAAAACCGGATTTACCGGCGAAGCGGGCTATGGTGTTGTTGGCTCTGTCCTGCGCGATGGGCGGCGGATCATTCTGGTGCTGGGCGGTTATTCGCGTCCCAAAGACCGCGCCGACCAGTCGCGCCAATTTGCCGAATGGGGCTTTGCCGCGTGGGATTCGCATCCGATCGTCGGCGCGGGCGCCAAAGTCGGCACCGCGATCGTACAGGCGGGCACGGCGCGCTCGGTCGATCTGATCGCGCCACATGGCTATGCGCTGGCGGTTCCGCATGGCGAGGCACCGCGCTATACCTTGTCGATCCGGTACAAAACACCATTGATCGCACCGATTGCGAAAGGGGAGGAAGTGGCCAGTCTGATCGTTCGCGCCCCGGGTCAGCCGATCGAACGCCTGCCGTTGGTGGCGGCGCGCAATGTTGCGGCGGGCGATACGGTTGATCGTGTACGCGATGGCCTCGCCGTACTGGCGCAGCAAGGCCTGCCCACCAAATTGCGGCCGACATTTCGATGATCGGGCGCTTCATCGCGCTCGAAGGCGGCGAAGGCGTTGGTAAATCTACGCAATTACGCCTGCTGGCGGATGCTTTGCGGGCTCGTGGCATGACCGTGGTGACCACGCGTGAGCCAGGTGGGACCCCGGGCGCAGAGGCGATCCGCGCGATGGTGCTCGATCCTGCAGGCGAAAGCTGGGGCGCGCGCGCAGAAGCATTGTTGTTTGCAGCGGCGCGGGCCGACCATGTCGATGGCCTGATCCGCCCTGCGCTCGCGCGCGGCGATTGGGTGCTGACCGATCGCTATCTCGATTCGAGCCGCGCCTATCAGGGCGGCGGCAGCGGGCTCGATGATGCCGATATCCTGGCGTTGCATCGTATTGGCAGCGGCGGGTTGTTGCCCGACCGGACCGTGCTGCTGGAACTTGATCCGGCGTTGGCGGCACGGCGTCTTGCCGCGCGCGATCTGGGGCAAAGCGATCGTATTGGTGGGCGCGATACGGCCTATCACGCGCGTGTAGCCACCGCGTTCGGGCGGTTTGCACAAGCAGATTCCGCGCGGTTTGCGCTGATCGATGCGGACGGCACGCCTGACGCGGTGCACACCCGCGTGCTGGCAGCGGTTCTGGTCGCGTGATCGCCGAAAATCACGTCGGGCATCAGGCGGCCTGGCATGAATGGCGCGCTGCGCGATCCGGGCATCGCATGCACCATGCGTGGATGCTCGTCGGGCTGGAAGGGTTGGGCAAAGCGGGTTTCGCGCGCGCTGCCGCTGCTGAACTGGTCGCAGAACCGGGCGTTTCACAGCCGCCGACCGATCGCCACCCCGATATTCTGTGGCTTACCCCGTTGCCGGCCACAGATGACGACGTGAAAAAGCGTGACGATGGCCGCCCGTATGCGACCAAACGCAATATCAGTGTCGATCAGGTGCGCGCGATGCAGCGGCGACTGATCACCCGGCCGACACTGGGCGCGCGCCGCGCGGTGATTATCGATGCGGCAGATGTTCTGGAAAAATCGTCGGCCAATGCGTTGCTCAAAAGCCTGGAAGAACCGCCGCAAGGCACGTTTTTTCTGCTGGTGGCGCATCAACCGGGGCGGCTGTTGCCGACAATCCGGTCGCGGTGTCAGGTTTTGCGGTTTCGGCCGCTCGATCCGGCCGAAATGGGCGCTGCGCTCGATGCCGGGGCGCCGGGTCTCGATGCCATTACGCGCCAGGCGGCGATTGCGGTGGGGGCAGGCGCGCCCGGCGCGGCAATCGCCTTTGCCGAACAGAATTTGGGCCGGGTGTGGCAAATCATGCGCCAGATTGTCACGCACGGCGATCATGACTTGGCACTGCGCGGCGAATTGTCCGCCACGATTGGCCCGCGGCCCGATCGTGATCGGCAAATGGCGGCGCTGACCGCCGCGCGCATGGTCCTGGTCGATGCGATGGCTGACACGCGATCGGCGCGCTATCCCGCGCTGGCCGACGCGCATGCCGCACTGGTTGTCTTGTCTCGGGAGGCGCCGATTTACAATTATGACGCCGGGCTGCTGATGTTGGAAATCGGCGCGTCGCTGGCCAGTGTCGCGGGGGCCAGTGTCGCGGGGCCGAGTGCGGCGGGCGCTGGCGTCGCTTGATGGTTTGATTTAGGGAAGGCGAAATTATCCCGACATGATTTCTGGCGACAAGGAAGCACCCGTCCCGATGGGCGAACCGTACTATATAACCACCGCGATTTCGTACCCCAATGGGCGGCCCCATATCGGCCATGCCTATGAAGCGATTGCCGCCGACACCATCACGCGGTTTATGCGTTCGATCGGGCGCGATGCGCGGTTGCAAACTGGCACTGACGAACACGGGTTGAAAATGGCGCAAAAGGCGCGCGACC
>JAYTHT010000268.1:0-4709 GCA_043732365.1 Novosphingobium sp.
GGGATCCATTTGCCATAGCTAGGCCCCAGGGTGACGATTTCGGACCCGTCGGCGGCACGCACGACGATCATTTGCCCCGCCTGGCTCGATTTCAGGCGCTCATAGCTGGGCAGCGATCGCGCGGTGACGATCACCGCTGCCGTCAGGCCAAGCCCGGCGAGCAGCAGCAGCGCGAATGTCCAGATGAGCAGGCTCCTGATCACCCGAACCAGCAGCGACGTGCGGCGTGGTTGCGGCCCACCGGGCGAGCGGCGGCGGGGAGCGTCCCTGTTGGCCATTGGAGTGTCTTGGATCCCTCAAACGCGGCACATGCGACCTGGCAAATCAGGCCGCCAAATCGGGCCACGCCAAGCCAGACCCATGCATAGGCAAAGTGGAACGTAGCGTTAACAGCAATTGGCCAAAGCGCGACCGGAAATGCGTAGGTAAGCCCTGTTACCCCTCTGGTTCGAACGCCAGCGAAGCGCTGTTCATGCAATAGCGCAGGCCGGTGGGCGCGGGGCCGTCAGGAAAAACGTGGCCGAGATGGCCTTCGCATGTGGCGCAGCGCACTTCGGTGCGGACCATGCCGTGCGAGGTATCGCGCAGTTCCTCGACGGCATTGGGCTCGGCCTCGCTAAAGCTGGGCCAGCCGCAGCCGCTATTGAATTTGGTGTCAGATGTGAACAGCGCCGCGCCGCAGCCGGCGCAGAAATATTCGCCGGCCGCTTTGTTGCCATCGTATTTGCCCGTGAACGCGCGCTCTGTGCCCGCCTTCCGCAAGATCTGGTATTGTTCGGGGGTCAGACGTTCGCGCCATTGCGCGTCGGTCAGATTGAGCTTGTCCGTCATGGTCGGGTCTCCTTAAACATATGGGCCTGCGTTGAAACTTGCGAAAAGAGCGAGTTTCGAAGTCGGTACCGGTCCGTTTTCGACTTCCCGAAACGAAGTTTCGGGTCAGACACTCACCCCTATCTGGGGCTCCAAAAGCGCAGTTTCAACCGTGTTTGGCGTTGCGGCGGCAGGCGGCAAAATCATCGGCGTCGATTGTGGCATCGCCGCCGGTCAGCGCGTCGCGGACGCGGGCTCGCGCCAGATCGACCTGATGCCCGGTTGCCGGATCATGCGTTGCAGGCGCCAGCGCGGCAGCCTCTGCGCGCAACGTCGCGGCCAGCGCAGAACCGGGATTGCGCGCGGCCAGCACTTGTGCATATGTGTCAAGTATTGCGAAGCAATCGATTTGGCCCGGCGGCGCGCGGCGCGGCACCGCAGTATCGAGTTCGCCGAGGCATAGCCCGGCGGCGGTGATGGCGCCTTGCGGGCCCAGGCGCCCCGCCGCGCTCGCCAACAGATCGCGCACCGCTTCGCCCGATAGTCCGGTTTCGGTCGCGACGCGTTGGCCAACCTGGCCCATGAACAGTCGCCCGCGAATACCGAGCGGGGATAGCGCCAGCGCGGCGGCATTGCCTTGCGCCTGGCCAGCGGCGACCACCGCAAAGGCGGCGGCACAGCGCAAGTCATGGGTGTGTTGGGGGGTGATCCGGGCCAGACCGGGCTGGGTTGCGGCGCCAAGCGCCAGGCCGGCGACCGCGATCAGAATGAAACGGAAAATGGACGCCATCGCGCAGGCATAGCGACATGGGTTGCGGTCGAAAAGGCCCCCCGCATCAATCCCGGGTTCGGTTGAACTGGGAATGATCCGGGGGGCGAGTGCCAGGGCTGGCCCATTCCGGGTGGAATAATATGGCCTAACCACTGGCGAGCTCATGAATCAGTTGCAAAGACGGACCTAATATATCGAGTTGCCGATTGCAACTTATGTTTGGGCGGCCGCGTAATCACGGGTGCGAAATACAAGGTTTCGATGCGGGACCTTATATTTGTGACAGATCCGGTATATATGGGTTGGCGTATGGATAAATTGCATGAACCCTTGTCCTGTCAGGCCAGTTGCGGCCTGCCGTTGGCGCTCGAAGTCATGGGCGAACGCTGGTCGTTCATGATCTTGCGCGCGGCGTTCAATGGCGTGCGCCATTTCGAGGACTTTCTCGAAGAACTGGGGATCGCGCGCAATATCTTGTCCAACCGCTTGGTGCGGCTGGTCGAGGGCGGCATTTTGAAACGCGATCATTGCGAAGATGACCGGCGGCGGATCGAATATTGCCTGACTGAAAAGGGGCACGACTTACTGCCGGCGATGCTTGCCTTGCGGCAGTGGGGCGAAAAATATGCGATGGGCGTGCCCGCCAATCCGGTGCTGTGCGATGCGCGCGACGGGCTGCCGATTGCGCCGATCACCGTGCGCGCGCATGATGATCGCATTGTCAGGCCGGGCGAACTGATATGGCGCGATCGCCTGATGATTGCCGGCCAATCCTCTGCCCATGAGTCCTCTGCCCACGATTCCCGTGCAAATCATCAGGCAAACACCGCGTTGGGCTCGCTCGTTTAACGCTTACTGGCGGTTAGCCATCAGCGATTTGGCCATCCGCGATGTGTTGATCGCGGTTGCCAGCGATACGTGGGCATGGGCCATCGCGCCATTGTAACAGGTTCGTTCGTCTGCATTGCCAAGTTGCGGAAGATCACCCTTGTTATAGCCACAGACAGTCGCGGCGCTGTGCTGCAGCCGCATTTCGAGCACTTGGCGATCCTTTGCGCTCGCCAGGTCGAGATCGCCATAGCGTACGGTCAGGTGGTGCACATTGGGGTCGCCGACCGAATTTGGCGCGGAAGTTTGCGCAAAGGCCGGTGCGGCGGCAAACGCCAGCGCGGGGATCAGGGCGGCAAGCACGGCGGGGCGCCATGCATGGACATGCATCATGGTCGAATTCCTTTCCAAATGAGCGTGATAAATCGGGTACCGGCGGGGTTCGCCTCCAACGTCCCCCGCCGGTCGCGGATGCCGGCACTTCAGTCTTTCCCGGCCAAATCTTTCCGGGGGAAGCAGTGCCAGCGTTGCCGCGTGAGTTTCGTTTAGGCGCGGATGGAGCTAGCCGCATCACGGGCTCGACCGGGGTGCGCGACGCGCCGATCAGCGGACCAACGGCCGCCTGTGCAGGTTGAACGGCATTCAGGAACGGCATTTGGTTCTGTTTGGCGCTTGACCTGCGCGGTGGGGCAGCGAAAAGACGCTGATGATCCGTCTGTTTCATATCAGTGACCTGCATTTCGGACTCGAAGACCGCCGCGCGCTCGACTGGGTAGTCGAGGCCGTGCGGGACGAGGCGCCCGATGGCGTGGTCATCACCGGCGATTTCACGATGCGCGCGCGCCCGGCCGAATTTGCCGAAGCGGCGCGCTGGATCGCGGCGCTGGACGTGCCGGTGCGGATCGATCCGGGCAACCATGATTTGCCGTATTTTAACCCGATCGAGCGCTTGATCGATCCCTATCGCCGGTTTCGTGCGCTCGAATCGAGCGTCACGCGGCCGCTGATGCTGCCGGGCCTGGCAATCGTGCGCCTGCCGACGACGGCGGCGGCGCAATGGCGGTTGAACTGGTCAAAGGGCATTGCCGGTTCCGGCGCACTAGGCCGCGCGCTGGCGGAACTCGATGCCATACCGGCGGGCACGCCGGTCATCGTTACGTGCCACCATCCATTGGTCGAGGTTGGCACGCATGGACGCGCGCTAACCCGTGGCGGGGCTTTGGCGCTGACCGAACTGGCCAGACGCGGCGTTCTGGCGGTGCTGTCGGGGCATGTCCACGATGCGTTTGATCTGGTGCGCGAAACGCCGGCGGGGCCGGTGCGCATGATCGGCGCAGGCACGCTGTCACAACGGCTGCGCACAACGCCGCCCACGTTCAACGATTTGACCCTGGTCGGTGGCCGTCTGACCTGCCGTTTGCGCAAACTTGAAGGCATCAACGAAAGCGCATTTGGACAATACCGCTAAGATTCCGACTTCGAAACTCGCGAAGGAGCGAGTTTTGGGTCAGACACTCAGACAATCGCATCCTTTTGTTTGCCAGACTTGAATTGCGGCCGCAGTGCAGGCACGCTCGTGCCCTAACTGTGATCATGATGGGATGGCGATGCTGACGATCTATAGCGATGACCATCGGCTGCATCATGGCACCGCCGAACTGTATCGCGGCCGGCTGGTCCCCTGTTTCGAAATGCCTTCGCGTGCGGACCATGTGCTTGATGCGGTGCGCGCCTCGGGACTGGGCGATGTCGCGGGCCCCGACCGGTTTAATCGTGGCGCGCTGACCCGCGTCCATACCGACGATTATGTCGCGTTCCTGGAAACCGCGTGGGACGAATGGCGCGCGCTGGGTGAAACCGGCGACGCGCTGCCTTATGTCTGGCCGGCCCGTGGGCTGCGCCGCGATGTGCCGCCGACGCATATCGATGGGAAACTGGGGTTTTATTCGATCGATGCTGCGGTGCCGATCACTGCGGGCACTTGGGCGGCGGTGCGCAGCGCCGCCGATGTCGCACTGACCGGCGCGCAGCGGTTGATCGAGGGGGACCACAGCGCGTTTGCCTTGTGCCGCCCGCCGGGTCACCACGCCGGGGCGCGGGCGATGGGCGGGTTCTGCTACCTGAACAATGCGGCGATTGCCGCGCAACATTTGCGTGATCACGGGGCGCAGCGGGTAGCAATCCTCGATGTCGATTACCACCATGGCAATGGCACACAGTCGATCTTTTACGACCGTGGCGATGTGTTCTTTGCCTCGCTGCACGGCGATCCGGCGGTCGAATACCCGTTTTTCCTGGG
>JAYTHT010000269.1:0-1318 GCA_043732365.1 Novosphingobium sp.
TAGCCGGGTGGTAAAACACCCAGCGACCCGGAAATCGCGGTAAAACAAAAACCTTGGGCGCTGTTCGATCGCGATTTGCGCGCGGCCCGGGCGTGACGAATGGCTGGAAAGAGGGGGTTTGGGCAGCGCAGCCGATTATTCGGCCGGAACCGCCGTCGCCGCTGTCGTGCCATACCGGTACCGGCCATAGCGTTGCTTGATCGCCAGCCACCCTTCGGTGAACGGATAAGTCATCTGTTCGCGGATCGACATGCGACGGCCGTTTTCCAGGCCCAGCAGTTCAGCCTCGCCATCGATGCACGTACCAAACATGCGGTCGATGAAGATATACGACCCTGAATAGTTGCTGCGCGTCGCTTCATAGTCTTGCGAATGGTGCAGGCTATGATGCTCGGTGGTATTGAACAGAAACCGCCACCATTTCGGGGAGTTGAAACGGACGTTGATATGCTGATAAATCCCGATGGTCAGCCCGACCGAGCCAGCGAGCAGGAATGCGCGCGGGACAAAGTCGAAAAAACCCCCAACGCCGAGCCCGATCAGAAACAGTTCCACCGGATTGCCGACCGCGCCTTTGTTGACGTTCAACTGGGTGATGTAGTGATGGACCGAATGGGGCAGCCACAGCGGGTACCAGTTGTGCATCCCACGATGCATCCAATATTGCCCGAAATCGAACACGAACGAGATCAGGAACGCCTGCACCAGCAGTGGCAAGCCGGTGAACCACGCAAATTTCTCCCAGTTGAAATGGGCCTGGGCGGCTTTGATAGCGACGTCGCTGCCGATATAGCCATCGACAATGCGCAACAGCGTATAACCGATCCCGACATAGAACAAATCGGTGGCGAGTTCTTTCCATGTCAGTCGCCAGCTTTCGTGGCGCGGGTTGACCCATTCGAGCCCGAGCAGCAGCACCTTAAAACCAATGCCGATGCCAATCGCGGTCGACGCCTTGGCAATGGAATTGGGTGCATAGTACCAGAACGCGAGCAGCGCGAATAGCGCAACGGGCTGAAACCACGTGAATACGAACCGTTTTACCGGACCGCCCTGGACTTTCGGGATGTTTTCCCAGCCCACGGTCACCGGGCCTTGCGTGCCGATTATCCGGTTGCCTATGCGAATTCCGTCCATGGTGTCCCCGCGATATCGAAAATCCAGACCATGATGGCCTGAATTCCGCCGCAACGGCATACGTCATCAGACGTATACGCTTCATCGATCAGGCAAACAAATGCCGCGCCAGCGCGTGATGCCGGGCGCGCAATGCCCGCGTGTCGGTCGTGACTATTTCGCCGTCTGTAACGACCCAGCG
>JAYTHT010000270.1:0-1317 GCA_043732365.1 Novosphingobium sp.
ACGTTGCCGGCCACTGTCAGGCCCATTTTCTGTGAGAGGGGATCAATCCCTTTCAGGTTGATCGTGCCGCCGATGCCGCCCTCGACCATGCCCGCCTGCGGGTTTTTATAGACATCGATGCCGCCGATTTCCTCGCTCGGCACGCCTTCGAGTGAGGCGTATTGCGCCGCTGCCCCGGCGCCGCCGCCCGACGATTCGCCCGAGACATAGAATTCACGGCCGGTCAGGAAAGCTTCGCCGTTCAACAAGGTGACATTCTGGCGAAGTCCGTCGATCAGCACCGACGTGCCCTGGCCATTGGCGCGGTCGATCTGCACGCCGGGCAGGCGTTGCAGCGATTCCGCCACGTTCTGGTCGGGGAATTTGCCGATGTCTTCGGGCGCGATCGAATCGATCATCAAATCCGAATTGCGTTTGGTGTTGAGCGCATTGCGCAGCGACGCGCGATAGCCGCTGATGATGATTTCGGGTGTTGCAGGCTGCGTCGCGGGTGTGGCTGCTGCAGGCGTTGCGGACCCAGAGTCTGGCGCAGATTGGGCGAGCGCAACAGGCGCATACAGCGCAGCGGCGATCATGGCCGATGCAGACGCGGAACGCACAAGCGCGCCCGCCAAATAATGGCGATTCATACAGATTCCCCTCCGGTTCCGGGCTTCGCCGATTGAACCTGGGTCCGGGTCGCACATTTGCGCACCGACCCCATGGCGTAGCCTTCGATCGTTGATTATGGCTGCATGACATCGATGTCAATTGCCAATCGGACGAGTCATGCGCAATCGTTCAGGAGCGGGTCATGGCGGTCACGGCCACGACCGTGGCCGGATCGGCGTGGGGGGAATTGCAACCGACATGGCCCGAATTGTGGCGCAGTTTGGGCATGACACGCCCTTTTTCGTGCGATAAGCGATGGAACAGATCGCATTCACAAGCGTTTCCATCTTGCAGTTGCGAAGAGAGATTTGACGGCGTGACAACAATCGTACCTGTCATCCTGTGCGGCGGTAGCGGCACCCGACTTTGGCCGCGATCGCGCAAGTCCAAGCCCAAACCATTTCTGCCGCTGATCGGTGAAACAACGCTGTTCGCTGCGACCGCCTTGCGTTGCAGCAGGGATGCCGGCTTTACCGATCCGGTGGTAGTGGCAGGCGCGGCGCATGTCCGCCTGGTCGAACGGCAATTGCCCGGCGGGGGCGCCGGCACGATCATTGTCGAACCAGAGGCAAAGAATACGGCGGCGGCGATTGCGCTGGCTGCCGCATGTTTACCCGCCGATGCCATCATGCTGGTGTGCCCCAGCGACCATCACATAGGCGATGT
>JAYTHT010000271.1:0-4703 GCA_043732365.1 Novosphingobium sp.
CATCGTGCTGGTCGCGGTGTTCAACATCCTGTCATCGCTGATCATGCTGGTGCGCGCCAAATCGCGCGATATTGCCATATTGCGGACGATGGGTGCGACGCGGCGTAGCATGGTGCGCATCTTTGTCGTGATCGGGTCGTTGATTGGTGCGGTTGGGACGGGCGCTGGTCTGGGTATCGGGCTGATCTTTCTCTATTTCCGCCAGCCGATGGTGCACGGCGTCGAATGGCTGACCGGACAGAACCTGTGGGATCCATCGATCCGTTTTCTGACCGATTTGCCCAGCCGGGTTGATCCGGTCGAGATCACGGTCATTTGCGGCATGTCGCTGGTGCTCAGTTTCCTCGCCACGCTATATCCGGCGATCAGGGCGGCGAGTACCGACCCGGTGCAGGTCTTGCGCTATGAATGACGCACTTTCAGGTCAGCCTCCGGTCGTGCGCTTGGTCGATCTGCGGCGTACGTTTCATCAGGGCGGCGTGGCGATCGAGGTTTTGCGCGGTGTCCATCTGGAAATTCAGCCGGGCGAAGTGGTCGCGCTGTTGGGGCCATCAGGATCGGGCAAGTCGACGATGCTTCAGGCGATTGGCCTGCTCGAAGGCGGATTTCAGGGCACGATAGAAATCGCCGGCACCGATGCGTCACGGCTGTCGGGCGATGCGCGCACGATGCTGCGGCGCGATCACATCGGTTTCGTCTATCAGTTTCATCATTTGCTGCCCGATTTCACCGCGACCGAAAATGTCGTGCTGCCGCAGATGATTGCCGGTGTGGCCAAGACCGACGCAACCGCGTTGGCCCGCGATTTACTCGAAACGCTGGGGCTGGGGCACCGCCTCGATCATCGACCCAGCCAGCTATCGGGCGGCGAACAGCAGCGTGTGGCGGTCGCCCGCGCGCTCGCCAATCGCCCGGCGCTGGTGCTGGCGGACGAACCCACTGGCAATCTGGACGAAGCGACGGCGGATCGCGTACTGGATGAATTGCTGCGTCTGGTGCGGCGTCAGGGCAGTTCGGCGCTGATCGCGACTCACAACGAACGCCTGGCATGCCGCATGGACCGGGTACTGCGTCTGCACGAAGGTGTGCTGGCACAGGGCATGCTCGAATAACCTTGCGCGGAGGTGCGAATGGCACCACCGTGTTCCTTCTCGTCCTGGGGAGGGGGAGGATCAGGGAGAGAAACGATGACTGAACCGCACACGATCGCCGATTTTACTGCGAAATTGCCCAATGGCGAAGATCTGTCGCTCGCCGACAAGCTGGGCAAAGTGCTGCTGGTGGTCAACACCGCATCCAAATGTGGCTTCACCCCGCAATATGACGGGCTGGAGGCACTGTGGAAGCAATACGGAGACCAGGGCTTTGAAGTGCTGGCATTCCCCTGCAACCAGTTTGGTGGCCAGGAACCGGGCAGCGCCGAAGAAATCGACAGTTTCTGCAAAGTGAATTTCGGCGTCAGCTTTCCGCTGTTTGCCAAAATCGATGTCAATGGTGATGACACTATTCCGCTTTACAAGTGGCTGAAAACTGCGGCGCCCGGCATCGTCGGCACCACCGGGATCAAGTGGAATTTCACCAAATTCCTGATCGGCCGCGACGGCAAAGTCGTCCAACGCTATGCCCCGCTCGACAAACCGGCGAGCATTGCCAAAGACATCGAAAAACTGCTGTAAATCGGAAGGGTATAACCGCGCCGGGCACCTCCCGATTTCGGCTGGACTGGCCTATATAGGCGGACATGCCCCACGCACCGTTTGTCCCGCTTCGCATTTATTCGTCGTACACCCTGCTCGATGGGGCGATCGATCCCAAGATAATCGCCAAAACCGCGGCGGAGCGCGGGTTTCCGGCGGTCGCGATTACCGATCGCAACGGGTTGTATGGCTCGGTCGCATTTGCCAAGGCGTGCAAGGACGCTGGCGTGCAGCCGATCATCGGCACGATGCTGGCGGTGGCGCGGCCCGAACGCGGTGGATCGGCGCTACCCGGGCACCAGAGCACGCCGACGATCGACTGGATTGCGCTTTATGCGCAAGATCCGACCGGCTTTGACAATTTGTGCCACCTGGTCAGCCGCGCGCATCTCGACCGCCCGCTGGAGTTTGCCGCGCATGTGCGCATCGAAGACCTGACGGGACATAGTGATGGTCTGATCTGTCTGACCGGCGCTGGGGAGGGTGCGCTGACCCGTCTGTTGGCCGATGCGCAGATGGCGGCGGGTGAGGCGTATGCCGAAACGCTGGCCGCGCTGTTTCCAGACCGGTTCTATATCGAACTCGCCCGGCGGAACGACCCGGCGGAGGATCGCGCCGAACCTGCCTTGATCGATCTGGCTTATGCACGCGACTGGCCGCTCGTTGCGACCAACCCCGCCTGTTTTGCCGATCGCAGTTTCTACCCGGCGCACGACGCGATGTTATGCATCGCCAGCGGCACGCATGTCGACAGCACCGATCGTCCGCGATCATCAGTGGAATGGTGGATAAAGCCCGCGTCGGTGATGGCAGAGCTGTTCCATGATCTGCCCGAAGCGTTGGCAAACACGCTGGTGGTGGCAAAGCGCTGCGCCGTGATGCCGCCCAAACGCGCGCCAATCCTGCCCAGCCTCGCCGGCGATCAGGAGGGCGAAGCCCGGATGTGCGGCACAGATAGCCGGCTCGGCCTGGTGCGCCGGATGGAGCCCTATTACTCCGCCGATACGCATGAAGAGCTGGCCCGGATCCTGACTTTGGGCCCCGACATCGAACCAGGTGCAGCGGATTTTCCCGTGCTGGCTGCCGCCGGGATCTGGGGCGAAGTCACCGAATACCGCGCCCGGCTTGAATTCGAAGTCGGCATTATCAACCGTATGGGGTTTGGCGGATACTTTCTGATCGTTGCCGATTTCATTAAATGGGCCAAGGATCAGGGCATTCCGGTCGGGCCCGGGCGCGGGTCGGGCGCGGGGTCGCTGGTCGCATGGTCGCTGACGATTACCGATCTCGATCCGATCCGGCTGGGCCTGCTGTTCGAACGGTTTTTGAACCCGGAACGCGTGTCGATGCCCGACTTTGACATCGACTTCTGCGAAACCCGGCGCGGCGAAGTGATCCGCTATGTCCAGGCCAAATATGGCGACGATCATGTCGCGCAGATCATTACGTTTGGTAAGTTGAAAGCGCGCGCGGTGCTGCGCGATACCGGTCGCATCCTGCAGATGAGCTATGGCCAGGTCGACCGGCTGTGCAAAATGGTGCCCAACCACCCGACCGATCCCTGGCCGCTGCCGCGCGCGTTGAACGGCGTGCTGGAACTGCGCCGCGAATACGACAACAATCCCGAAGTGCGCCGGTTGATCGATCTGGCGATGCAACTGGAAGGCCTGCCGCGCAACAGTTCAACCCATGCGGCGGGTGTGGTCATCGGTGATCGGCCACTGGCGCAATTGGTGCCGCTGTATCGCGACCCGCGATCCGACATGCCGGTCACGCAATACGATATGAAGCATGTCGAAGATGCGGGACTCGTCAAATTCGATTTTCTCGGGCTCAAGACGCTGTCGGTATTGCGCAAGGCCACCGATCTGCTGCTGCGGCGGGGCATTACGATCGATCTGTCGACGCTCGCGTGGGATGATGATGCGGTGTACCGGCTGTTGCAATCGGGCGACACGGTCGGTGTGTTCCAGCTGGAATCCGAAGGGATGCGACGGACGCTGGCAGCGGTGAAGCCAACCGGGTTTGGCGACATTATTGCGCTCGTATCGCTGTATCGTCCGGGCCCGATGGACAATATTCCGCTGTTTGGCCGGCGCAAGAACGGGCTGGAAACGATCGAATATCCGCATATCAAGCTGGCGGGTATCCTGTCCGAAACATACGGCATTTTCGTCTATCAGGAACAGGTGATGCAGGCGGCGCAGATCCTGGCGGGCTATTCGCTGGGTGATGCCGATCTGTTGCGCCGCGCCATGGGCAAGAAAGTCCAGGCCGAAATGGACCAGCAGCGCGGGCGGTTTGTCGCCGGGTGCCTGACCATGTCACAAATTGAGGCGGGCAAGGCCAATGAGCTGTTTGACCTGATCGACAAATTTGCCGGGTATGGTTTCAACAAGAGCCACGCGGCGGCCTACGCGCTGCTCGCGTATCAGACGGCGTGGATGAAAACGCATTATCCGCACGAATTCTATGCCGCATCGATGTGTTTTGACATGCACCAGTCGGAAAAACTGAATGTCTATGTGGATGACATGCGCCGCAATGGCGTTGCGCTGGCCGGGCCTGATATCAACCGGTCAGAGGCAGAATTCGGCGTTGAGCGGACAGAGGAATCATATGCGGTACGCTATGCGCTGGCGGGCCTGAGAAATGTCGGCGAAAAGGCGATGGATGCGATCGTCGCCGAGCGCGAGGCGAATGGCGCGTTCGAAACGATCGACGACATGTTCCGCCGCTTGCCCGCAGGCGCGATGAACCGCCGCCAGCTGGAAGCGCTGGCGGCGGGCGGCGCGCTCGATGGGCTGGAAATCAACCGGGCCAAGGTAGTTGCCAATGCCGAATTGCTGATGGCGGTCGCCGATGAAGCGGCGCGGGCGCGTACATCGGGACAGGGCGGCTTGTTTGGCGGCGATGACCATGCGCAACAGGCGACGCGCCTGACCGAAACCAAAATGTGGACCAGAGCCGAACAGATGGCCGCCGAGCGCGACAATTTCGGGTTTT
>JAYTHT010000272.1:0-1315 GCA_043732365.1 Novosphingobium sp.
CATCAGGCGGGACGAGCTCGCTCGAGGTCGACGGTCAAAACGGGACGTACATCGCCAGCAGCGGCGGGCAATACGCCTATGGCGGGACGCCGATCCTGAGCCTGTCCGCCAATGCCAATGCGACCGACGGCGTCGGTGGTGCCAACGGTACCACGGGCAGTAACGGCGGGCGCGGCGGCAACGCAACTGGCGGGCAGGTGTCAATCCAGGTGATTGACGGGTCGATAGACATTAGTCCCCCGACAAACCTCGGACTTTACGTCAATACACTGGGAGGAAATGCCGGGAATGGCGGCAATGCCGCGAGCTACCAGCCAGCGGGGGGCGGCGCAGGCGGAGACGCAGGGGCCGCAATCGGTGGAACGATTACGCTGAGCGCGAAAGGCGGACACCTCGCTCTCGGCACCATTTCGCTTGCTGCCAACGCTACAGCAGGTTCAGCCGGTTACGGCGGCTCGGATGCCGGAGGACCAGCAATACCGGGCATACCGGCAAGCCCAGGCGTGCCCGCGATACCCGGCGTGCCGGCGATCCCACCCGCGTTTGGCGCCTACGGTATGAAATCGTTCGGTGTCGGCGGCACGATCAATATTCAGTCGCAGACGAGCGCCAGCGGAGCCGATGGCCTGGTTACCGCAGGCGATGTCAGCATCAATGTTGGCGCGAGTACGAACGGTTACGGCAACGTTGGCAACGCCGGTGTGGTTTCAGTTGCCAACATCAATTCTGGTGGCGGCGCGCTGCGCCTCGGATCGCTTACGGTTAATGCCGGGTCGACGAACAATAATTTCGTTTCGGGCGCGACAACGCTCACCGCCGACAATTCTCCGATTAACGTCGACGGCAATATTCAGGTTATTGGACCCACAAATGCCTATGTGCAAACCAGCGGCACAGGCTCCGTCACCGCCGGTGGTGACATCGACGTCGAGGTGCAGGGCTATATCGGGATCAAGCAGTTTGGCGGAACCGGCCAACCAGCGCTCGCCGCGGCAACGGTGACCGCGAAGGCCGACCTTGGGGTAAACGCTCAGACTGCACTGATCCGTGCCGACACCGACATCACTTTGTCATCGGCTTTCGGGTCGATCACGACTGGCGGACTAACTGCGGGTCGCAACATCGGTGTAACCACGAGCAGCGGCGATATCATGCTTGGGGCGATCATTTCAGGCGGTAATACCACGATTGAAGCACCGCTCTCGGCAAGCCTGATTACCGTGGCGCAGGCAACGGTTGGCGGCTTCCTCGAAGCACGTGGGGGAGCAATTAGTTTCGGTAATATCACGGCGGGTACCGATGCGATCCTGTCGAC
>JAYTHT010000273.1:0-1314 GCA_043732365.1 Novosphingobium sp.
CGAGGCGGCGCATGTCGCGGCAATTTGCGCCGCACGGGGTATTGCCCATACCACATTGCCCATCGTGCTGACGCCGGGATCGGCGGTGCAGGAACGCGCCCGCGACGCCCGCTATCATGCGCTTGGCAGCTGGTGCGGCGAAAACCGGCTGGCCGCGCTGGTCACCGCGCACCATGCCGATGATCAGGCAGAAACCATGGTTATGCGGTTAAATCGGGGTTCGGGTCTGCGTGGTCTGGCCGGGATGCGTATGCTTGCACAGGTTCCGGGGGTCGATCTGCCACTGTGGCGGCCATTGCTGGGCTGGCGCCATGCGTCGCTGGTTGCTGTGGTCGCCGATGCCGGTCTGGCGGCGGTCGATGATCCGTCCAACCACGATGTGCGGTTTGAACGGGCACGTTTGCGGGCGCAGCTGGCCGATGCGCCCTGGCTCGACCGTCAGGGACTGGCCGCCAGCGCCGCGCATCTGGCAGAGGCGGATGTTGCGTTGACCTGGGCCGCCGCCGCCGTGCCGATCGCAACGATCGATGGCGCAATGACGTTCGATCCGGGCCTGCCCCGCGCGTTGGCACTACGTGTACTCGAACGGGTTATTGACCGGCTTGGCAGCGGCGCCCCGCGTGGCCGCGACCTGGCCCAGTGGCACGATCGGCTGGCGGCGGGCGAAGTGGCAACGCTCGCCGGGATACGCGGCGACGGGCGTGCAAAGAAGTGGCGATTCGTCGCGGCATCGCCCCATCGTCGGGCCTGATCGAAAAAACGACACACACACAGGGTAAAAATTCCCTGGCCGCGCAGAAATTCGCACGCATGGTTATATTGCCATTCATCCGCGCCATCCTACATTGTCATTACGAAGCGGCAGCACAACTCTGTCCGGCAGAAAGCGACAAGCGATGAACGACGACCAGCCGCAGGGTAACCCCTGGATGAAGAACCTTCTGGTGTATGGCGGAATATTCCTGGCGCTGCTGCTGGTGGTGTCGATGTTCAGTGCCCGCACCGAAACGACCGGCACCGTGATCCGCTATTCGGATTTCCGATCGCATGTCGTTGCGGGCGATGTCCGCGAAGTGCAGATCGGGACCGACAAGATCACCGGGACGCTGAAAAACGATCAGCAGTTTCAGACCATTCCTGTCCCCGGTGACGCCGAACTGACCCGGCTGTTGCAGGAAAAGGGCGTGCAATACGCGGGCAAGGCGGCCGAAGAGCCCAATGTCCTGCTGTATATCCTCGCCAATTCGCTGCCATTCCTGCTGATTCTGGGTATGATCTTTTTTGCAATGCGCCAGATGCAAAAGGGCGGCGGAT
>JAYTHT010000274.1:0-1310 GCA_043732365.1 Novosphingobium sp.
GCCCGACCACGCAATCCGTTTGCCCTTCATCGCCGCCGGGTCGACCGCGCGCAACACGCTGGCATCGGATTGCATCGACAGCGGCATACGCGTGTCATAGCCGGCCATGACCGACAGCATCAGCGCCAAATCCCCGACATTGCGCGCCATCGGCCCGGCGACACCTGGCGAAGGTATCCAGTCGTCATACCCTTTGGATGGCACGCGCCCAATGCTGGTGCGAAATCCGAACACGCCGTTCCACCCCGCCGGATTACGCAGCGATCCTCCATAATCGCTGCCATCGGCCAGCGGCACCATATGCGTTGCCAGCGCCACCGCCGCGCCACCGCTGCTGCCACCCGCCGACAACGCCGGGTTCCACGCATTGCGCGTAATGCCCCACACCGGATTGTAGGTGTGCGACCCCAGCCCGAATTCCGGGGTGTTGGTCTTGCCAATGAAAACCACGCCCGCGCGGCGCAGGCGTTCTGCAACGATGCCGTCGTGCGCTGCGATCTGGTGCGCCAGAATGGGCGACCCCATCGTCCATGGCAGCCCGGCCACCGCCTCCAGATCCTTGACCGCGTGCGGCAGGCCATGCAGCGGGCCGATCGGGCCGCCGCCGGCAACCTGGCGATCCGCCGCATCGGCCTGTGTCAGCAAATGCGCGCGGTCCGGCATCCCGACAATCGCGTTTACGCCCGGATTGACCGCGGCGATCCGATCCAGAAACGCGGTCATCACCTCGACCGCCGAAACCTGTCGCGCCGCAATTGCAGCTGCGAGCGCACGCGCTGTCCAACCAGTCACGGGGCCTGACCCTGCTGCCACCACCGTTGCCCCGGCGGTGCGCCGCGTGGCTAGCGCGGTGGCCACTGCGGCCAGCGCGATCATCGACCGTCGCGACAGGTGCGGGTGCGAAAGATGGGGGTGCGAATTGGATCGAGTCTGGTGCATGACAGCCATCACATCGCGCATTGCCGCGCCTGACAAGTCTCCAGATAAGAAAAAATGCGCCCGGCGTTCATCCCCACCGCGAAAGCGGCATTTATCGACTCCGCAAAAGGCCCTTATGGCATGATGCACCATGCCGTAATGACAAATTGGGATAATCGCACCGACGGACTGCCAATGGCCCGCCAACGGGATCAATCAGCGGATCATGCGATGAACACAGGCGCTCAGGAATTCGACACAAGCCGGGACGCCTGCCTGTTTCAGGCGGCGGCGCTGATGCAACACGCACTGGGCCTGCTCGATCAGGCCGGACAGTCGTTAGCGGCGACGCATTTACAACACGCGCTGGAAACGCTGGACTTATGTCTGCC
>JAYTHT010000275.1:0-4677 GCA_043732365.1 Novosphingobium sp.
TGCCTACGATCAGCGTAAAAACCCCGCCACCCGCCATTATGCCAAGGATCGTGGTCTCGGTCATGTCGGGATAGAGCACTGCTGCCGTCAGGATGATCGACAGCATCACCAGCACGGCGATCACCATGCCGGTGAACAGGTTGAGCCATTTGCCGTTGACCCACGGCCCCAGCACCGCCTTGTCATTGCACAACAGTAGCAGGAACACGGTCGCGCTGGGTAACAGCACACCGGCCAGTGTTTGCACCGCGTTGGTCAGCAGGCCCAGTGGCGTGCCCGGGGTCAGCACTAGCCCGGCAGCCAGTGCGACCAACCCGGCATAGACCGCAAAGAAGCCCTTGGCCTCGCCCGGCTTGCGGTGCAACGAATGGTTCAACGACAAGACGTCGCCCACGGCATAAGCGGTCGACAGGGACACTGCCATCGCTCCGATAATGCTTGCATCCAGCAGCGCCACGGCAAAGCAGATCCCGGCAACATGGCCACCGGCCTGAGCCAGCCCGATCGCGACCGCATGGGCATCCTGAAAATGGCCGAATTCGGGCCTGCCGTTGAACGCCGCAGCGGCAAAAGCCATCATTGCCACGCCGCCAATCAACACCAGCACGATGCCCAGGATCAGATCGACCGCGCCATAACGCAGGAAGCGAGGCGTGATGCGCTTGTCGATGACATAACTCTGCTGGAAGAACAGCTGCCATGGGGCCACGGTGGTGCCAACGATCGCGATGATCAGCAGCATCACATCGCTCAGCTTGCCACCCGCAGGCAATTGTGGCGTTATCAGATCATGTCCGACTTGCGCCATTGGCGGATGCACCCACACAAGCACCGGCACCAGCAGCAGGCTGGCCCCGACCAAGACCATGGCGATCCGTTCAAACCGACGAAAGCTGCCGGTCGCGGCCGAGGCGACAATGATCAGCGCCGCTGCACCCACGCCCCATTGACGCGGCAGGCCCAGGTAATCGAGCGCAAACGCAATGCCGATGAATTCGGTGACGATGGTCAGCGCGTTCAGGATGAAAAGGTCGATGACGCTGAACGCGCCCCAGAACCGGCCAAACCGTTCGAGGATCAGCCGGGCATGGCCGACACCGGTGACGGCACCAAGACGCAGCACCATCTCCTGGTTGACGTAGAGCACCGGGACCAGCAGTAGCAGCGTCCACAAGAGACTGGTGCCATAGTTCTGTCCTGCCTGGGTGTACGTGCCAAAGGCGCCGGCGTCGTTGTCGCCGACCATCACGATCAGGCCGGGACCGATGATCGCCATCAGCGTGGCCAGATGCCGGCGCCAGCCATTGCGTGGGCCGGAATCGCTTAGCGCGATAGTGCCAAAGGCGCCATGAATGTCCCCGATGTGGGCCGTATCGAGCACGGCGTCATCGGTGGGCGCGACAAACTTTTTCAGCATGATCAAATCTCGATATGTTGCACAAACAGGCGGCGTAGCCCGGCCAAGGGCCAGCGCCGCCATGGTGTCGTTGGTGTCAGTGCTTGTCTGCGTGCCAAAAGCTGACCAGCTTGCCATCCGCGTCAAGACGCCAATGCGCGTGCAGCAGCGGATAGTCCGCCGTCACGGCTGTGCTCGTGATAGTCAGGTTGCGGTCCTTGTGCGGACGGTTCGCGATCGAAATTTTGTTCATGATTGCCTCCTTGGCGCGATGCGCGGGAGGCGAGGATCAGGACAGGCGCCTTATGCGGGCGTGTCGTGGTCTTCAATTTCCCGGGCATCACCAAACGGCGAGCGAGCAGTAACCGCGGGGCAGCTACTGTCGCACTCTCCGGTCTGATTACTGGGTTGCGGGTTCATCGTGATCCCTTGGGACTGGGGTGGGGGACACGCCATCTGGCGCGCCGACAAAAACCAGAGCTTTCGAGTTGCGCTGGTCTTTGCTAAGACGCCTATAGATACCCCTTGGGGTATATTGCAACTATACCCGGGTATATAAAACCATGGCACATCAATTGACTGACAAGCGCAAGCTGCTCAACCGGGTCCGCCGCCTGCGCGGACAGATCGACGCGATTGAACGCGCCCTCGACAGCGACGAGCCGTGCGGCGAGGTGATGCGGCGAGTGACGACCGCCAAAGGTGCAATCAACGCGCTGATGGCCGAAGTGCTCAATGACCACATCCGCTCGCACATGATCGACGAGGACCGCGTGCCCAGCGACAATGAACAGCAGGCGGCCAACGAACTGGTCGCCGTCTTGAGAACCTACATCGCGTGACCGGTACGAACGAGTATCATGGGTGGCGCGCGTTTGCCTTGCAAGGCCCGCCCGTGCGCACCACGACCTGGCTGTTCCCGCTTGCTGCGGTGGTGGTTGCCGGCCTGACTTTCGTCGCCGACACGTTCACCGATTATGAAATTGCGGCAGCCACCTTTTATGTCGTCGTGGTCTTGCTTGCATCGCGCTTCAGCCGAAGCCAGGGTTTGCTGCTGGTTGGCAGTGGCTGCATCGGCTTGACGATCCTGAGCTATTTTCTGACCAAGGACGGCAATTTTCACACCGGCGTGATCAACACCGCGATCAGCGTTCTGGCCATTGTCGCCGTCACCTCGCTGGCCATTCGGACCGGTCAGGCGCAGGCTCGCGCCAATGATGCACAAGCCCAACTGGCGCGTGTTACGCGGATCACAACGCTGGGTGAAATGGGTGCCGCGATCGCCCATGAAGTAAACCAGCCGCTTGCGGCAATCGTCACCAACGCGGATGCCTGCCAGCGCTGGCTGGCCGGGTCACCGCCAAATCTGAACCGTATCGTCACAACGATCGAGGACATTGCCCTCGATGCCAACCGCGCCAGTGCGATCATCACGCGCATCCGCGCGCTGACTTCAAACGCGGCGCCCAAACAGCAGATGGCCGATATCCATGATGTTATCCGGCAGGCCGCATCACTGATCGAGCCGCAGATGCGCAACCGGTCGATTGCGCTGCGCTATGGTCTGGCAGTGCCACTGCCCCTGGTCTTGATCGATCCGATCCAGATACAGCAGGTCATTCTGAATCTGCTGGTCAATGCCATTGAGGCTATCGACGGGGAGGACGGTGCGGTTCAGATCACCACCGAATGGCGGCCTGGTAGCGTCCACATTGTGGTAGCCGACAATGGGCATGGTTTAACCGCAGACAGGATCGACCGCATATTCGATCCGTTCCATTCGACCAAGGCCGGCGGAATGGGGATGGGCCTCGCGATCTGCCGATCAATCGTCGAGGCGCATGGCGGGGCGATCCGGGCGGTGCCAAGCACGCCGCGCGGCTTGACCATGGCGATCACATTACCTATCGCAGCAGGAGCGCAGCCATGATCGGGACAGTCATCGAAGACACCGGCCGCGTCATCCTGATTGATGACGATCCTTCGGTGCGCAAGGCAATGAGCAATCTGATGGAATCGGTCGGCCTCGATTTCCATGCTTTTGCCGAGCCTGCCGAACTCGATGGTTTTCCCTGGCCAGCGCGTCCGACTTGCATGGTCCTCGATGTGCGTATGCCCGGGCGCAATGGTCTGGATTTTCATGAAGAGTTTCGCACAGCACATCCTGAGATACCGGTTATCTTCGTCACTGGACATGGCGATGTTCCGATGTCGGTTCGCGCGATGAAAGCGGGAGCGATCGAATTTCTGACCAAGCCGTTCCGCGAGCAGGATCTGCTCGACGCGATCCATGTGGGGCTGGTTCAATCGCGAGAGGCGCATTTGCGCGGGCTTGACCAGGATGATCTGTTGGTGCGCCATTCCTCGCTTACCGCCCGCGAGCACGAGGTCATGGGTATGATCATCGGTGGCCTGTTGACCAAGCAGATCGCCGGACGTCTTGGCTTGAGCGAGATCACCGTCAAAGTGTGCCGCGCTGCGCTTATGAAAAAGATGCGCACCACATCGTTGATAGAACTCGGCAGAATAGCCGAAAGGCTGCGGAAATCAGAAGCATGACGGTAGCGAGGTACGTTTCATCGGGAAGGACGATGCGTCGCCGGATGCTCTGAAGCGCATCTTGTGCCGGATCGCGGCCGAATATGACGTGGTGCATTGCTGCAATGAGGCCGGGCCGACCGGTAATGCCTGGCGTGACACCGGGCTGTTCGAGAGCATCGCCACCGTGCTGGTCATGAACGTGCGCCAGATCGAGGGGCGAGAGGCGACGCCCAGTGCTGGCGTGATCGACAGCCAGGAGCGTTAAAAGCACCGAAAGCGGTGGTATTTGTTGGCTTTGACGCCGGCAAGAAGGTCAATGGACGCACACGTCACATTCATCACCGAGCCGAAGGCCAGCGCAGCTACACCAGCGGTTTTCTGGCCTTCATTCTGGTCCATGCCGCCGATATTCAGAACCACGACGTGGCGATCGACGTGTTGAACGACGTGCGTTTTCGGTCTCCCTGGCTCCGACACGTTTTCGCCGACGGCAGTTATGCTGGTGAAAAGCTCAGCCAGGCCATCAAGGACCATGGCGATTGAACCATCGAGATCATCAAGCGATCTGACGCCGCCAAAGGCTTTGTTTTGTTGCCGCGCCGATGGGTTGTCGAACGCACATTTGCATGGCTCGGTCGATCCACGCGACTGGCCATGGACTGGGAAACTTCGATCGCGTCCTCAACCACTTGGGCGCTCATCGCATCCATCCGAATGCGCACGCGCCGAACCGCAAGGTG
>JAYTHT010000276.1:0-4675 GCA_043732365.1 Novosphingobium sp.
GTTTTGATCCTCGACACGGCATCGCCGCGCCATATCGAGACGGCGGATAGTGTCGAACGCTCCGGAGTCAGCGTGCCCATGATCCGGCTATACCCCGACAGCCCGGTGCTGGCGCTGCGTGCCGAAATGGCTCTGGCCCGTTTTGGGCGTTAGGGTCTGACCCGAAACTGCGTTTCGAAGTCAGCCTCTAAGGGGGCTTCCCATTGCGGTGGTGGCGGCGCACACGTTTGCAATGACCGACGAATCGCCGACCCACCCGCAACGCATTCTGCTGGTCACCGGCCTGTTGGGCGCGGGCAAAACCACCGCGATGCGCGCGTTGGAGGATCTGGGCTGGGAAGCGGTCGACAATTTCCCCATCCGCCTGCTGGAACGCCTGCTGGAAACCGGGCCTGGTACAGGGCGGCCTGATGCCGGCCCGCCGGCTACAGGGCGGCTTGATGCAGGGACGCCGCCTACAGGGCGGCTTGATGCAGGGGCTCCGCTGGCGATCGGGTTTGACACACGCACGCGCGGTTTCGATCCGCGATCGATCATCGACCGCGTGAAGAAGCTGTCCGAACGCCAGGACCTGTCGATCACCACGCTGTTTCTCGATTGCGGCGGTGCCGAACTGCAGCGCCGCTATAATGAAACGCGCCGACCCCATCCGATGAGTGAAGACCGTCCGGTCGAGGCGGGCATCGCCGCCGAACGCGAATTGCTGGAACCGTTGCGGCGCTGGGCCGATGTCGTGCTGACGACCACCGATTTCACGACCAACGATCTGCAACAGGCGATCCGCGAACATTTTCGCCAGACGACACCGTCGCGGTCGGTCATCACGGTCAGCAGTTTCGGGTTTTCGCGCGGCACTCCGCCGCTGTCCGATCTGGTGTTCGACATGCGCTTTTTGGCGAACCCGTATTGGGTAGAGGCGCTGCGACTGTTGACCGGGCGCGATGCGCCAGTGGGCGAATATATCCGCCGCGATCCCGCCTTTGCCGAGGCATTTGACCGCATTCGCGATCTGCTGTTGCTGTTGCTGCCGCGCTATGCCGAACAGGGCAAAGCCTATGTCAATATTGCATTTGGCTGTACCGGTGGGAAACACCGGTCGGTATTCATGGCGGAACAGATCGCATGGACCTTGCGCGAAGCGGGTTTTTCACCCACATTGTTGCATCGCAACCTTGGTTCGCGTGCGGCCGATCTCGTGGAACGCAGCGGGGCCTGGGTCGCGCGATGATGGGGTCGCGCCAAGATGGGCTATCGTGCGCGTCGTTCAATGTGTAGTTACTCATGATAACAAAAATGACGGTCGGGGAAGGATCGATCCTGAAGCTCGCAGATTTGCAATTTTGCGATGTCGCAGGACACCGCGGTGTGCGCGTCGCTGTTTGGAGCCAAGTGAGTTCATGATCGGTCTTATTATCGTTACCCATGGTGCCCTTGCCGACGAATTCATCAATGCGATGGAACACGTCGTCGGGCGCCAGGCTGATATCATCGGCGTCTGTATCGGACCCAACGATGACATGGAAAAACGCCGCCGCGAAATTGCCGATGCGATCAAACGCGTCAACAGCGGTGAAGGCGTGATCGTGCTGACCGACTTGTTTGGCGGCACCCCGTCGAACCTGGCCATATCGCTGATGCAGGCGGGCAAAGTCGAAGTGATCGCGGGCATCAATCTGCCCATGCTGATCCGGCTGGCCAAAGCGCGCGCGTGTATGGGGGTGCGTGAAGCGACCGCTGCGGCGCGCGATGCCGGGCGCAATTACATTACGATCGCTTCTGAATTTCTAGGGCAGGATGCCTGATCGATGACCGACCAAGCTTATGTTGCGCGTGAACGGGTGACGATTGTCAACCAGCGCGGTTTGCATGCCCGGGCGAGCGCCAAATTTGTCAATGCGGTGGCCAAATTGCCCACCGGATTTGACGTGATCGTCGCCAAGGACGGGACTACGGCCAACGGCGGATCAATCCTGGGGCTGATGATGTTGGGCGCGGCCAAAGGCGATAGCATCGATCTGGCCGTGACCGGCGAACCGGCAGAGGCTGATGCAATCCTGATGAAGCTGGCCGGATTGATCAAGGATGGCTTTGGCGAGGATTGATTCCGGCCAAAGTCCCCCGCCCATGACTCGCAAAATCATCACCGGCTATTCCAATCCCACGATCAAATTCGTGCGGTCTTTGCGCGATAAGAAGCACCGGCGACGCGAACAGCGGTTTCTCGCCGAAGGTCTGCGCTTGTTGACCGACGCGCGTGAAACCGGGCGCTTGCCCGAAATTCTGCTGATGGCGACCGGGCGCGACGCGCATCCGTTGCTGGACGATCTGGAACACGCTGTTGCGATGGCAGGCGGCGAAGTGATCGAAGTGCCGATCGACATCCTTGCCAAAGTCACCGGCAAGGACAACCCACAAGCGGTCTGCGGCGTATTTGCCGAATGGGACACCGGGCTGGGCGCGATCGATCGCACGACCGCGCCGATCTGGCTGGTGGCGCAGGCGATGCGCGATCCGGGCAATCTGGGCACGATGTTGCGAACCGCCGATGCCGTCGGCGCGGGCGGGGTGATCCTGATCGACGATTGCGTCGATCCGTTTTCGGTCGAAGCGGTGCGCGCGAGCATGGGCGCGATCTTTACCCGACCTTTGGCACAGGCGCGGTGGGATGATTTTATCGCGTGGCTGCGGGCCGGGCCGGGGCAACTGGTCGCGGCATCGTTGCGTGACGCGGTGCCGTATCGCGGCGCAGTTTATACCAGCCCATGCTTTGTGATGGTCGGCAACGAATCGCGTGGGTTGCCGCAAGACTACGAAATGGCCTGCGACTTGCGCGTGACGATGCCCATGAAAGGTCGCGCCGACAGTTTGAATGCGGCGGTTGCAGCCGCCGTGCTCGCCTATGAAGTGCTGGCCTGCCTGTACTAGATTTCGACTTGCGTGCCCAGTTCGACAACGCGGCCGACAGGCAGGCGGAAAAACCGCATCGGCGTCGCTGAAATCCGCACCATCAGGGCAAACAGGCGTTCACGCCACAGCGTCATGCCGGGTTGTCTGGTCGGGATCAACACCTGGCGGCTGAGGAAATAGCCAGCTTTTTCCGGATCGAACGCGGGCCGGTCCGCCAGCGCCACGGCCAGCGCGGCGGGCAGATCGGGATGTTCGGCAAAGCCATATGTCAGGTGCACGCGCACGAACCCTTCGCCAAGGTCTTCGACCTGGCTGCGCTCGTCGTCTGTTACCAATGGGGTCAGCGCGGTTTCGACCGTGACCAGCACCACCTGGCGATGGACGATCAGATTGGCCTTGAGATTGTGGAGCAGCGCCGGGGGCACATTGGTGCGATTGGTGGTCAGGTAGATCGCGGTGGCCGGGACACGGTGAATATGCTCGATCGATTTGAGGAACGTGGGCAGATCGATGCCATCGCTGGCCATGCGCGCGACCAGCAGCGCGCGGCCGCGCCGCCAGGTGTCAAAGACCACCACCAGCGCCACCGCGATCGACAGCGGCAGCCAGCCGCCATCGACAAACTTGGTCGCCGATGCCGCCCACAAACCCAGATCGAGCAGCAGCAGCACACCATACAGCGGCACCGCCCACCACAGCGGCCAGCGCCAGATGCCGAAAATGACAAAGCCGATAATCAGCGTGGTCAGCAGCATCGTCGTCGTCACGGCCAGCCCGAATGCCGAGGCCAGTGCATCGGAACTGCGGAAACCCAGCACCAGCGCGATCACCACGACCAGCAGCATGGCATTGACGGCGGGGACATAAATTTGCCCGCTCGCCTCGGTCGAGGTGTGCCTGATGTCGAGCCGGGGCAGATACCCCAACTGGACCGCCTGATGCGTGATCGAAAACGCGCCCGAGATGATCGACTGGCTGGCGATGACCGTCGCGACCGCAGCCAGGATGAGCAGCGGCACGAGCAGCCACGGCGGCGCCATCAGATAGAACGAAGACCGGATCGCGGCCGGATCACTCAGCACCAGCGCGCTTTGCCCGGCATAGCACAGCACCAGCGCGGGCAGCGCCAGCACCAGCCACGCGCGCGAAATCGGTAGGCGCCCGAAATGGCCCATGTCGGCATACAGTGCCTCTGCGCCCGTTACTGCCAGCACGACTGTGCCCAGCGTAAAGAACGCCTGGACCGGGGCCGCGACAAAAAAGCTGATCGCATAAGCCGGGTTCAGCGCGGCGAGCACGAGCGGATGCGCGATGATCTGGATTGTGCCGAGCACCGCGATCGTGAGAAACCACACCACCATGATCGGGCCAAACAGCGTGCCCACGACGGCTGTGCCAAATCGCTGGATCGCAAACAGGCCGATGATGATCACAATCGTCAGCGGGATGACAAATGTCGTGAAGCCGGGGTTGAGCAGCGATAATCCCTCGACCGAGGACAGGATCGAAATCGCCGGGGTAATCACCGCATCGCCATAAAACAGCGCCGTCGCCACCAGCGCCGCGCCGCCGATCCAGGGCAGCACCCGCGATTCCGGCGCCATCCGCCGGACAAATGCGAGCAGGGCAAAGCTACCGCCTTCGCCACTGTTGTCGGCATGCATCGTGACGAACACATATTTGACCGTGACCACCAGGATCAGCGCCCACACCAGCATCGACAACACGCCCAGCACATGCGGGGCATCCAGCGACAGGCGATGGTGCC
>JAYTHT010000277.1:0-14360 GCA_043732365.1 Novosphingobium sp.
GGGTTTGACCACGGCACGTTTTCAATGATGCACCCGATTTATCCCGACGCGCATGTTCCGGTGGTCAGCCTGTCGTTGCGCCACGGCTATGATCCTGCCCCACACATTGCGCTGGGCGCGGCGCTGGCGCCGTTGCGCGATCAGGGTGTGGTGATTATCGGGTCGGGGCTCAGCTATCACAATTTGCAGATGTTCGATCCGCGCGCGGCGGTGCCCTCGGCGGCATTCGATGCGTGGTTGCGCGCCACTTTGACCAGCGACCCGGCGGCGCGCATCGCCGCGCTCGAACGATGGGATACAGCACCTGCGGCGCGCATCGCCCACCCGCGCGAGGATCACCTGATCCCGCTGATGGTCGCGACAGGCGCAGCGGGCACCGATCCGGCAACCTGTATCTATTCGCAGGCCGATCTGCGCGGCGGGATCACCGCGTCGGCGTGGCACTTTGGCAAAGACACGACGCCGACCGGGTACGATCGGCTGGCCATGGTGGCGGCCTGATGGTCCGATTCTGACATTTGACAACCGGCGAAGGCTTGCGCCGGGGGCGATATTTGATCGATGCCGCCCGGCGCGGCAAACCGGTGGCACGGCCAACCGCCGTAGCGAAACCACGGCAGCGAATCTATGCAACCCTGCTGCAATCCTTGACTGCGACCATGCCGCCGCAGACCGCGAGTTCAGCCGGGCTCGTGAGATCGACGCGGGATGGCGACCGCTACTGATGCAGTACCTCGACACGCCGCCGATCGTTGCCGCGCTTGCCAACAAAACGATGACCCGGCGCGTTCAGATCTGATTGGCGCAGGAGGATTCGGCACAGCTTTTGATTAGCGAGTGGACCATCACCGAGATGTCGTCTGCCATGGCGATAAAGCTATGCACCGGGCAAACCGACCTGCACTGGCGCGTAGCTGCGCTCGCGATGTTCAACAGGCTGGTCACCGAAAGTTTCGTTGTGCTGCCGGTCACGGGTGGGCATTTCAGAGCAGCGACGAAATTCGCCGATTAACACGCGCTCGGGCCAGGCCGGCGACGCGCTGCATCTCGCGACCGCATCCGAGCATGGCGCCACGGTGTTCGCGCTGGATCAAAAGCTTGCCGAGGCAGGATTACGTCTTGGTGTGCCGACGCAGCTGTTGACTTGGTTCAAGCGCGGTCTGTGACCGTCACTCCCACTCGATCGTGCCGGGCGGTTTCGACGTGTAGTCATACACTACGCGATTGATGCCTTTGACTTCGTTGACGATGCGCGTGGCGACGCGCGACAGGAACCCGGCGTCGAACGGATAGATGTCGGCGGTCATGCCATCGGTCGACGTGACGGCGCGCAGTGCGCAGACGAAATCATACGTCCGGAAATCGCCCATCACACCAACCGTGCGCACCGGCAACAGCACCGCAAACGCCTGCCAGATTGCGTCGTACAAACCGGCCTTGCGGATTTCGTCGAGATAGACCGCGTCGGCCTTGCGCAAGATGTCGCAGCGTTCGCAGGTCACTTCGCCGGGGATGCGGATGGCAAGGCCAGGGCCGGGGAACGGATGGCGACCGACGAAAATGTCGGGCAGGCCCAGTTCGCGGCCCAGCGCGCGCACTTCGTCCTTGAACAGTTCGCGCAACGGCTCGACCAGCTTCATGTTCATGCGGTCGGGCAATCCGCCGACATTGTGATGGCTTTTGATCGTGACCGAGGGCCCGCCGGTGAACGACACGCTTTCGATCACATCGGGGTACAATGTGCCTTGCGCCAGGAAATCGGCGCCGCCAATCTGCCGCGCCTCTTCCTCGAACACGTCGATGAACGATTTGCCGATGAATTTGCGCTTGGCTTCGGGGTCGGTAATGCCCGCCAGGCCATTGAGGAACAACGTCGAGGCGTCACGGTGGACCAGCGGGATGTTGAAATGGTTGCGGAACAGGCTGACGACTTGTTCGGATTCGCCCAGCCGCATCAGGCCGTGATCGACGTATACGCATGTCAGTTGATCGCCGACCGCTTCGTGTATCAGGACCGCGGCCACCGCCGAATCGACCCCGCCCGACAGCCCGCAGATGACCCGCGCATCGCCGATTTGTGCGCGGATTTCGGCGATCTTGGTCTTGCGGAATTCGGCCATTGTCCAATCCCCGCGACAACCGCAGACATGGCGCACGAAATTGGCAATCAACCGCCCGCCATCGGGGGTGTGGACGACCTCCGGGTGGAACTGGGTGCCGTAATATTTGCGCGAATCATCGGCGATTACCGCAAACGGTGCGCCGTCAGACACCGCGACAATGCGAAAACCGGGGGCAAAGGTGGTCACCTTGTCGCCGTGGCTCATCCACACTTGATGGCGTTCGCCCACTTGCCACAGCCCGTCGAACAGCACGCATGGCTCGGTCACGGTCAGGAATGCGCGGCCGAATTCGCCCGAATCGCCCAGCTCCACTTTGCCGCCCAATTGCTCCGACATGACCTGCTGGCCGTAACAGATGCCCAGGATCGGTAATCCGCTGTCGAACAGCGCCTGGGGGGCGCGCGGCGAATCGTCTTCGGGCACGCTGGCGGGCGAACCTGACAGGATAATGCCCTTTGGTTTCAGGCGGTGAAATGCCGCCTCGGCCTGGGTGTAGGGCGCGATTTCGGAATAGACGCCCGATTCGCGCACACGGCGCGCGATCAACTGCGTCACCTGGCTGCCGAAATCGACGATCAGGATGGATTCACCAGAATGACCTGGATTCGAAGCCTGTGTGCTCATGAACGGCGGATAGAGGCGCGGCTGGCGCCTGTCCAGTCTTCGGGCGCGCCGCCAGTGCAGTTGCAAAAATAGCAACCGTAATCGCTGTTTGAACAATTGTCGCATACGTCAAAAGGCGTATTGGCAACGCTCGTTCAGTCGCTCCTGCAATACACCCTGCCGGCGCACCGAACCTTGGGAGAGGCCTGGAAGTGCACCACCATAGGAGCACACCATGCGCAGCATCACCACATTCGTGCTGCCGATCATTCTCGCCGCTGGTATCAGCGGCCTGATTTTCACCGCCACGCTCGTCTAAAGCGTTTCGGCCAGCAATCCGGCCAGACAAAGATGACACGCGTGATCCGGTTCGGCAACCGATCATTCAGCACAGCGGCTGGTCCTGCGGGGTTTATCACTCCTTATGGACCGGCCGTTTTGCATTTTTACGCCCGGCATCCGATAACGCGTTTGTGAACGTGCCAATTCCCCGCCCAATTACCCGATTTGCCCCCAGTCCCAATGGACCGCTGCATCTTGGCCACGCCTATGCGGCGATCATTGCGCATGACCGCGCATTGCGCGTTAGCGGTGAACTCCGGGGCGGCGAATTCCTGTTGCGAATCGAAGATATCGATGGCGGCCGCAGCCGGCCCGACCTCGCCGAAGAATTCCGCGCCGATCTGGCGTGGCTCGGCCTTACATGGCGCGAAGTGGCGCCACAATCGCTCCGCATCGCGCATTATCACGCCGCTTTTGAACTGCTGCTGGCAATGGGCTTGGTGTATCCGTGCCGCTGTTCCCGCGCACAGATTGCACGCGCGGCCATGCGAATGGGACCCGATGGCCCGGTGTATCCCGGCACCTGCCTGCACCGGGCTACTGCGCCCGGCCCCGATGTCGTGTGGCGCATCGACATGACAGCGGCGGTTGCGCGAACCGGTGGCCTGACCTGGCGCGACGAACGGCGCGGGGTACAGATCGCCCGGCCCGATCTGTTTGGCGATGTTGTGCTGTGGCGAAAGGATGCCCCGGCCAGCTATCACCTTGCCGCGACAATCGATGACGCGGCCGATGGCGTCACCATGGTGACGCGCGGTGCCGACTTGTTTGCCGCAACGCATGTCCATCGCCTGTTGCAGGTTTTGCTCGGCCTGCCCGAACCGACATGGCATCATCATCCGGTATTGGTCGAACTTGATGGCCGCAAACTGGCAAAGCGACGCGGTGCACCCGCTCTGGTTGATAGGCGTAGCGCGGGGCAGTCGGGCGCAGCGCTTGCCGCAGACTTGCGCGTAGCCCATTTTGACACTGGTATTCGGCTGTCCGAATACCTAGATGTTATGATATGATCTTTGTCCTCATCCCCGTTTTGCTTGTCCTTATGGGCCTCGTCGTCTGGTCACTGGTCCGGGGGATTGCTGCATTCCTCAACACCACGCGCGCCGGGCTGGAGCGCGGAGACGAGGGGATCAAGGAAATGCAGGAATTGCAGAACAAAATGATGTTCAACCGCGTCAAGTACCAGGGTTTGGCAATCGTCGTTGTGGCGATCCTGCTGGCCGTGGGCGGCGGGCACAAGTAATCGCACATGGTCAAGCTCAATAAGATCTACACACGCACTGGCGATGACGGGACGACCGGGCTGGTCGATGGATCGCGCCGTACAAAACACGATGCGCGCATGGTCGCGATCGGTGATGTTGATGAATTGAACAGCGCGCTGGGGCTGGCCGCCATGGCGGTTGTGCCGGCGATGGCAGGCGAACTGGTGCGGATCCAGAACGATCTGTTCGACCTGGGCGCCGACCTCGCCACGCCGCTGGGCGCGTTTGACACGCCTGATTTTGCGCCGTCGGACATGGTCTTGCGGATTATTCCGGCGCAAGTCGATTGGCTGGAACACGCGATCGACCGCCACAACGCGGCTTTGCCCCCGCTGTCCAGCTTTATCCTGCCCGGTGGCAGCGAGGCGGCGGCGCGGGTCCATCTGGCGCGCGCGATCGCGCGTCGTGCCGAACGCGGCGCTACTGCGCTGGCGGCGGCTGAACCGATCAACCCGGCAGCATTGGCCTATGTCAACCGGCTGTCAGATTACTTGTTCGTGCTGGCGCGCGCGATCAATGCCGGCGCCGATCCATTGTGGGTTCCCGGCGCATCGCGCCTGTGAGTGCCTGACCCGAAACGCCGTTTCGGATACTCGAAATTTGTCCGCTCCTCGATTTGAAATTCGCTCCTGCGCGAGTTTCAAATCAGAAGCCAAAAGCACGCTCTTAAAAATATCCGTCACAGGCCATGACGCCGTGCTGCGTTTCGGGCAAAGACGACGCATATTGGCCGTTGCAGGGACACACATGATGAAAATGGTTGGCGTGATCGGCGCGGGGCAAATGGGCGCGGGCATTGCGCAAGTCTGCGCACAAGCGGGCCTTAGCGTGCTGTTGTGCGACGTGGATCTCGCTCTGGCCGAAAAGGCCAGGGCAAAAATCGGCAAAGGCCTTGCGCGGCTGGTCGAAAAGGAAAAAATCACCGCTGCCGCTGCCGACAGCGCGCTCGCCCTGATCCGTCCCGTGGCCGACTATGGCCCGATGGCGCAAGCCGATGTGATCATCGAGGCGGCGACCGAGCGCGAAGAGATCAAGGCGCGCATTTTCGATGCCGTGGGCAAAGTGCTTGGCCCGCAGGCGATTCTCGCATCAAACACCAGTTCGATCCCGATCACGCGCATGGCTGCCGTCATGTCCGATCCGGCGCGGTTTGTCGGGGTCCATTTCTTCAACCCCGTGCCGGTCATGAACCTGGTCGAACTGATCCCCGGCCTGGCCACGTCTGCTGCTACTCTCGAAACGGTGCGCGCGTTCGCCGCCGACCGGCTGGGCAAACAGGTCGTGGTGTCGCAGGATGAGGCAGGCTTTATCGTCAATCGTATCCTCATGCCGATGGTCAACGAGGCGATCTTTGTGCTGGGCAGCGGTACTGCCAATGTGGTCGATATCGACAAAGGAATAAAGCTGGGGCTCAACCACCCGATGGGTCCACTGGAACTGGCCGACTTCATCGGGCTCGACACCGTGCTGGAAATCACGCGCGTGCTGTTGAACACGACGGGCGATTCGAAATATCGCCCCGCACCGCTGCTGATGAAATATGTCGAGGCTGGCTGGCTGGGTCGCAAAACAGGGCGCGGTTTTTATGATTACCGCGGAGCGGCGCCTGTACCTACGCGCTGATACCGAAGTGCGCGTGGGCTGGTTTGATGAGATCCTGGGGTTGCTCAGTGGGTTTCTGCGTGTACCCCCTGCCCGTCGCTCCCCAATTGCCCGTCGCTCCCTAATTGCCCGTCGCCCCCCAATTGCCCGTTACCCCCCAATTGGCCGTCGCCTTTGACGTGCGGAGATCCGCCCCATTACAAAACTCGGTCTTTTTCGAGTTTCAAGTCGGCAATCTTAGTGTGCGGCACCCCATGACGCGCCATAGCCGATGTCGATACCCAGCGGCACTGATAGCGTGATCGCTGGTTCTGCAGCGGTCGCCATCACGTGGCGGATCACGTCGCTTGCCGCCGCAACATCGGCCTCGGGCAGTTCAAACACCAATTCGTCGTGGACTTGCAACAGCATGCGCACGTGCGACAGCCCTGCCTGTGCCAGCGCGGGCTCCATCCGTGCCATCGCGCGCTTGATGATGTCGGCGCATGTGCCCTGGATCGGGGCGTTGATCGCGGCGCGTTCGCTGCCGGTTCGTTCGGCCTGGATTTTCGACGCAATGCGCGGGAACCAGGTCTTGCGCCCAAACAGCGTCGTCGAATGGCCGCATTCGCGCACACGTTCCAGTGTTTCGTGGATATAGCGCTGGATGCCTGGAAAGCTTTCAAAATAGCGATCGATCATCGCCTGCGCCTCGTCCGACGATGTACCCAGCCGCGTTGCCAGGCCCCACCGGCTGATACCGTAAAGGATCGCGAAATTGATCGTCTTGGCCCGCCCGCGCGTGTCGCGGTTGACCTCGCCAAACAGTTCCAGCGCGGTGCGCGCATGGATATCCTGCCCTTGCGCAAATGCTTCGCGCAATGCGGGGACATCGGCCATGTGCGCGGCCAGCCGCAGCTCGATCTGGCTGTAATCGGCTGACAGCAGGACATTGCCGGGCTCTGCCACAAACGCATCGCGGATCTGCCGCCCGATTTCGGTGCGCACTGGAATGTTCTGCAAATTGGGATCGTTGGATGACAATCGCCCGGTCTGCGCGCCAGACAGCGAATAGCTGGTGTGCACGCGCCCCGTCACCGGGCTGATCGCAGCCTGCAAGGCGTCGGTATAAGTTGATTTCAATTTCGACAGCTGGCGCCATTCGAGCACCAGCGACGGCACTTCGGAACCGTCTTCGGCAAGCGTTTCCAGCACGGACTGGTCGGTCGAGTATTGCCCGCTCTTGCCTTTTTTGCCGCCTTTATAGCCCAGCCGATCGAACAGCACCTCGCCCAATTGTTTGGGGCTGCCGATCGTGAACGCCCCACCGGCTTTGTCGTGGATCACCGCTTCGAGGTCGGCGATGCGCGCCGCAAATTCGCCTGACAGCGTGGCCAGCCGCTGGCGATCGACTTTTATTCCCGCCGCCTCCATTCGCGCCACCACCGGCACCAGCGGCCGGTCGACGCGCTGATAAATGCGCGTCCCGCCTTCATCGACCAGCCGGGGCAGAAATGTCTGATGCAGCCGCCAGGTCACGTCGGCGTCTTCTGCAGCATAACGCGTGGCGTCGGGCAGCGGCACTTGCGCAAACGAGATTGCCTTTTTGCCCGTGCCAGCGACGTGTTTGAACGCAATCGCGCTGTGGTCGAGGTGGCGCAGCGCCAGTTCGTCCATGCCATGGCCCCACGGCGCCATGTCGCCGCGCCCGGCATCGAGGCAGAAGCTCATCACGAGCGTGTCGTCGATCGGCGCCACGGTCAGGCCGTGGCGCGCCAGCACGACCAGATCGTATTTGATATTCTGCCCGATTTTCAACACCGCGTCGCTTTCCAGCAGCGGCTTTAACAGCGCGCAGGCGGTGGCGCGGTCGATCTGGATCAGGCTTTCGGCAAACATGTCGCAGCCACTGTGGCCCAGCGGGATGTAACACGCCTCTCCCGCCCCGGTCGCCAGGCTGATGCCGACCAGGTCGGACCCGATTGCGTCCAGCGCGCTGGTTTCGGTGTCGACCGCAACAACGCCTGCCGCAAATGCGCGCGCGATCCAGGCCTCCAAGGTGGGCACGTCCTGGACACACGGATAAGCGGCATGATCGATCGCGGCCCATTGCGGCGGTGGCTGGCGGTTGGCAGCCGATTGGTCGGGCGTGCCCGCGTCGGGTGTGGTGGCAGACTTTGCAGGCACTGCCGAGGTCGTGCGGGTGCCCAGCTTTTTCAACAGGCTGGTAAAGCCGTGCACGCTCAGGAATGCGGCGAGCGGATCGGGCGGGATCGGGCCGAGCAGGAAATCGTCAAGCGGCGTGGGCAGATCGCAGTCTTCTTTCAGCGTGACCAGCCGGCGCGACAGGCGCGCCATGTCGGCCTCGGCAATGAGGCTTTCGCGCAATTTGCCCGGCTTCATCGCCGGCGCGCTCGCCAGAACCGATTCGAGGTCGCCATTTTCCTGGATCAACCTGGTCGCGGTTTTGGGGCCGACGCCGCGAATCCCGGGTATATTGTCGACCGCGTCGCCCATCAGCGCCAGCACATCGCCAACTTTTTCGGGTTTCACACCAAATTTTTCGAACACTTCCGGGATAAAAATCCGCTGGTTCTTCATGGTGTCGAGCATGTCGACCCGCGTGCCATCGGGACCTTCGCCGATCAGCTGCATCAGGTCCTTGTCCGACGACACAATCGTTACGTCCCACCCCCGCGCCGATGCCGCGCGGGTGTATGACGCGATCAGATCGTCCGCCTCCAGCCCCGCCTCTTCGATACACGCCAGGCTGAATGCGCGGGTCGCATCGCGGATCAGCGGAAACTGCGGTACGAGGTCGTCGGGTGGGGGCGGCCGATTGGCTTTGTAGGCCTCGTACATTGTGTTGCGAAAGGTGATCGAGCCTTTGTCGAGGACCACCGCAAGATGGGTAGGTCCTTGAGCTATATGGAGATCTTCGGCCAAGCGCCACAACATCGCGGTATAGCCATAGACCGCGCCGACCGGCGTGCCGACCGGATTGGTCAACGGCGGCAGGCGGTGATAGGCGCGAAAAATATAGGCCGATCCGTCGACCAGATACAGGTGATTGCGGGGGGGGAAGGGGGCATCCATGACCCCATCTGTTAGGCTATCAACCGGAATTGACCAGAGGGGATTTTCGCAAGGGCACTTGGCAGGTTGCGTAGATCTTGCAGCGGCGCGTCAACGGCCTGGCTCTTGCGCAGGGCGGCCCATCCCCGGTGCGAAGTGGTCCGCTGCGGGGTGCAGCATTTGCCCAAAAAAGCGTGGGCTTACCTCGTGATATGACAAGGGTGTGCGTGAAGGTGCGTTGAAAGCTTGCAACGCGATGAATTGCCGATTAATTGGGGCTGGAAGTCTATCGCCAGAGTAGGCTTTGCATCGGGCGTGATTGTCCGGCGCGGTTCACTTCAATCCAGGGATTCTAACGCATGCGCAAGCTCATCCTCGCCGCTGTCGCCGGCACTGCTTTTGTTGCTCTCGCGGGCTGCAACGAAACGAAGGTAGAAACTGCCACCGAAGCTGCTGTTGAAGCCACCGACACCGGTTCGGCTGACGCAATGGACGCCAGCTCGGCTGCTGCTACTGATTCGAGCACTGCCGCCAAGATGTAATCTTGTCCGCAAGGACAAGTTACCGGCGTCGTTTGTTCGACGAAGAATAGAAAAGGGAGTCTGGCCAGCCGGCTGGGCTCCCCTTTCGTGCGCGTCGTTTGTGTAGACAGGGGGGCAGCTGCGGCGAATTCAGGCATGAAAAAGGCGCTCGAAAGCGCCCGTTTCCTTTGAAAAAATAATGATTTAAATTGTTAGCGGCGACTATCTGTCAATTCGGTATGCGGCAGACCTTGGGCATAGCCATCATACAGGATGCGGGTCACTTGTGCGATCATCACCGCATGGCTGGTGTGGCCCTCGGGCCCGGCGATGAAGATCGCCAGCGCCAGGTGGCGGCCATCAGGCAGGCGGATGATGCCGACATCGTCGGTGACGCCCGCCAGTGTCCCGGTCTTATGTGCAAATACGGTGCCATCGGGCAGCCCGGCGCGCATGCGATTCTTGCCCGTGCTGGTGCGAGTCATCGTGTCGAGCAGCACCGCGCGCGATTGTGGGCTGAGCACGCCGCCACGATCGATCGCCGACAGCAGCGACAGCATGGCGCGGGGCGTGCTGGCGGTGTGCGTGTCGATCGTGGTCACCGGGTTGTTCCGCCCATCGTCACGCACCAGCGTTGCCATCGTGCTGTCGAGATGCTGACCGATGATCCCGCTTTTGGTCAGCCATGCATTGACCACGGCCACACCGCCGACTGCGGTAATCAGCCCATCGGTGGCATTGTTGTTGCTGCGCGTGATCGACAGTTCCATCAGTTGCTGCGCCGCCATTACGGGGCCGGCGCGCAACGGCGCAGAGCCACTGCGTTCGCCGCGTTCGGCCACGGCCATCATCATCGGGAACGGTTGGTCGATCCGGAACCGGCCTTGTTCGACACCGCTCAGGAATGTGGCGGCCACCGCAACTTTGGCAGTGCTGGCCATCGGAAAGGGCATGTCGCCGTTGATCAGCACTTGTCCGCCGCCATCGAGATCGGCCGCGGCAATACCGATTCGCCCGCGCGAATGGGCAACGATGGCTTCGACCGACTGCTGGATCGACAGATCGCGTTGATCCTGCATCGTTGCGGGCGCACGGCTCTGCACTTGCGGCGATGTGACGACGAGCGCCGGAAACGCGGCCAGGACAATTGCCGCCAGCGAAAGCTTTCGAATTCGCAATCCGCCCCTCACCCCAGCCACCATAGCCAACGCCACCCTAGTCAACTTTGCGGCGCCGCAGTGTGCCCGCTGCGCCTTTTCCGAACACAAAATTATCCATACGCTGAGCTCGGTTACTAAACGATTGCGATTGGCCGCGAAAGTCCCCCATATTCAACCGGACGCATCAGCAGGGCGCCCTATCCGCCACGTCACGGCGAGGGTAGCGTCAGATACCGGCTGCTGCTTTCAGATCGTCGATAAGGTCGGTGCGTTCCCAGGGGAACAGGTCGCCATGCGCCTTGCGGCCGAAATGGCCGTAGGCGGCGGTGGGCGAATAGATCGGCTTGTTCAGCGACAGCGCGACGCGGATGCCGCGCGGGGTCAGCCCGCCCAGGCGATCAGCGGCGACTTTGGTCACCGCCGCCTCGAGTGCGCCATCCGACACCATGCCGGTGCCGTGGGTATCGATATACAGCGACAGTGGCTGCGCAATGCCGATCGCATACGACACCTGGATCGTGCAGCGGCGCGCGAGCCCCGATGCGACGACATTTTTGGCCAGATAGCGCGTGACATAGGCGGCCGAACGGTCGACTTTCGTCGGGTCCTTGCCCGAAAACGCGCCGCCGCCGTGCGGGCTGGCGCCGCCGTAAGTATCAACGATGATTTTGCGCCCGGTCAGCCCGGCGTCGCCGTCCGGGCCACCGATCTCGAAACTGCCCGTCGGGTTGATGTGATAAACGGTCTTGTCGGTCAGCAGGTCTGCCGGGATCACTTTGGCAATCGCGGCTTTGACCCAGGCTTTCAACGCGGCATCGTTGGCGCCTTCGTCCCAGCCGGCTTTGTGCTGGGTGGAAACGACGACCACAGTCGCTTCGACCGGACGGCCACCGGAAAAGCGCAGCGTGACCTGGCTTTTGGCGTCGGGTTCCAGAAACGGCGCGGCGCCTGAATGGCGATCGGCGGCCAGTTGTTCCAGGATTTTGTGGCTGTAATCGAGCGTTGCGGGCATCAGATCGGGCGTTTCATCGCAGGCAAAGCCAAACATGATACCCTGATCGCCGGCGCCTTCGTCCTTGTTATCGCCGGCATCGACGCCCTGCGCGATATGCGCCGATTGCGGATGCAGATTGTTTTCAAAGCGGAACGTGCGCCAATGAAACCCGGCCTGTTCATAGCCGATGCGGCGAACGGTTTCGCGCACCGCGTGTTCGACTTCGGCCTCGACCCCGGGTGCCCAATTGCCCTGCGTATCCATGATTCCGGCGCCGCGGATCTCGCCTGCCAGCACGACAAGTTGCGTGGTCGTCAGCGTTTCGCAGGCGATTCGCGCTTCGGGGTCTTTGGTCAGGAAGAGATCGACGATTGCATCGCTGATCTGATCAGCGACTTTGTCGGGATGACCTTCGGACACGCTTTCAGAGGTAAACAGGTAATCGCTGCGCATTTTTACACCCATAATGAAAGGGCCGGATCACATATAAAGATTTCTTTATGTGATCGCTTTAGCGAGCCTTCCGCCGGGTTGCAACCAGTGCGGTGACAAGAACAACTACGCCCCAGGCAAGCGCCAGGATATTGCCGAACCGCGCAAACAGCGTGGGCGGCAATGCCACAGGCACGCGCCCGTCGATCCGCGCGGCGGTCGCCCGCGCGATCGATTGGCGCACCCCGCCGCCGGCATCGATCACCGCGCTGATCCCGGTGGTGGTCGAACGCAGTACCGGCAGGCCCTCCTCGATTGCGCGCAGCCGCGCCTGCGCCAGGTGTTGCGGTGGCCCAAATGCACCAAACCAGCCATCGTTCGATGGGTTGACGATATAGTCGGGGCGGTTGTTGCGATCGACGACTTGCCCCGAAAATACGATTTCATAGCAGATCTGGAAACCGGCTTTGCCCCAGCCATTAATAGCCACCGTGCGCGGTCCGGGTCCGGGTTGAAAATCGAGATCACCCACCACCAGCCGCGACAACCCCAGCGGGGTCAGCCATTCGCGCATCGGCAGATATTCGCCATAAGGAACCAGATGCGCCTTGGCATAACCGCCGCGAATGGTGCCCTCGGGGTCGATCAGCGTAATCACGTTATACGCACCAATGACCTGGCGATCCCTGATCGACAAGTCGGCGGCGCCGGTCATCAGCAGGCTCTGCGCGCCAGCGACTTCGCCAATGCGTTCGCGCGCCAGCGCCGGATCGCCACCAAATGTGGTCTGTACGTACCAGGACTGGTCATAGCCGGGGCGCAAGTAATCGGGCACGCCACCTTCAGGCCACAGCACGATTCTCGCGCCCGATCCGTCCGCCGGCACACGGTGCGACAGATCGGCCAGCGCGCGGAACTGGCTTTCAAACAGGCGCGGGTTGTTGATGTCGTTCTGGTTCAGGTTGGGCTGGACCAGCGTATAGGCCAGCGCGCTGTCACCCGGCGTGCCACCGATTGGCACCAGCATCAGGACCGGCGGCACCAGCGCCGCGATGAGCGCGGGGGCAATCCGCCGGTCGCGCGCCTGATGCCACGCCCACAACCATAATCCCGCCAGCAGGACGATCACGCCCGAAAGCGCATATGTGCCGCACCACGCGGCAATTCGCGCCAACCCGGGCCGATCGAACGGACCCAATGCCACAATGCCGAGCGGATTCCACGGGAACCCGGTGAACAGCCAGCTGCGCAACCATTCCGCTACGATCCAGCACCCGGCCAGCGCGGGCGCCAGCGCCATGCCGGTGCAGCGGCGCAACGCCCATGCGGCCGTGGTCGCGAATGCGGGATAGATCGCCAGGTACAGCGCGAGGATGACCACCGCGATCCAGCCGAGCCAAGCGGGCATTTGCGCCTGATAGGTAAACGCGGTGGCGATCCATGTGTTGCCGAGCGTGAAATGCCCGACCCCGAACAGCCATCCGATCCACCCGGCATCGCGCGCGCGCGGCGCTGCCGCGACCAGAGTGATCAACAGCGTCAGCGCCAGCAGCGTGACGGGCCATAGCATCAACGGCTGAAACCCGGTTGCCGCCGCTGCACCGAGCAGCAGCGGCAACAGCCAGCGGAAACGAGCCCAGCGGAGACGGGTGATGAAGATCATGGCAAAATGATCATTATGGCCTGATCGCCAGCCGCCAGACTCCGGTTCGCTACCTCTAGCCTTCGGCGTCGACTTGCGCTTCGGGTAGCGGGTTCTTGCGTGGACGACCGCGCTTTTTAGGTGCGGCGGCCGCTTCGTCAGCAACCGGTGCCGCAACGGCTGCAGCCGGTGCTGCTACGGCGATCGTTGCCTTTGACGCGCGGGTCCGTTCGGGACGGGCGGGCGCTTCGACCACACTGTCGCTTCTGATACCGATGGCTGGTGGCAGGATCGACGGGTCGAACAGCGGTGCTGATTCTGCCACACGCTCCACGCGTTCACGGCGCGCCGCTTTGCGTTGCATGTCGGGATGCGCATTGTCAGAACGCGCATTGTCGGAACGCGCATTGTCGGAACGCGCGTTGTCCGGGCGCGCATTTTCCGGGCGGCTATTGTCCGAGATGAGGGCGTCCAAACGGGGTGCATCGTTCTCATCGCGACGGCCTATGCGGCGGTCGCTGTTGCGGCCGCGCGGTCCGCGCGGGCCACGGCCATCGCGGATAAACGGGTTGTCGCCGTCTTGTGCGATCGGTTCGCCTTCGTCCGCGCGCATGCCTTCTGC
>JAYTHT010000278.1:0-1302 GCA_043732365.1 Novosphingobium sp.
AACGTGCGGCCCGAGAAAACGTAGGTCGGGATCGCACCCGAATAGCGCCCGACAGTCGCGACATAGCTGGCGGTGTTGAGCAAATTGGCAATGCCAAAATCGATGCGCGCCCCGATCGGCGTGACATAGCCCAGATGCATATCGACGCGATTGTTGGCCTGCACCCAGCGGTCGATATTGGCGATGTCGTTGTATTGCGTGACATAGGCGCCGGTGTGGGTCAGCGTCAGGTCGGCCATGAACGGTCCGCGATAATAAAACAGCAGCGCGTTGGCCGAAAAGTCGGGCTGATTGAGCAGGCGCTCGGTCGTGCTCGAATTTGCGGTCAGATGGACTTTTGAATGTTCGAGCGTGATATTTCCGCCAAGCCCCAAGCCATCGAATGGCGCAGGCATCATTTTGAACTGGATACGAGCCGCGGCCTCGATCCCTTCGACATGACCGCTGCCGCCGTTTTGCGGGTGGACGATCGTTGTTGATCCGGTTTCGACCTGCGCCGTCTGGTTTGTGTAGTTGTTGACTTGCGAATAAAGAAAATCGGTCATGGATTTATAGAACGCACCCAGCGACGCACTGGCAAAGCTGTTGTTCGACCATTCGATCGACGTGTCATAGTTGACCGCGCTGATCGGTTTCAGATTGGGGTTGCCATACGTGATCGTGGTCGTACCGCCGCCTGACGCACCACCGCCCGAATTCTGGACCTGTTCACCACCACCCAACTGGAAAAACGCGGGCCGCACATACGTCGTGCTGATCGAACCGCGCAGAACCGTATGTGCGTCGGGCCGGTAATTGACCTGGATGCTGGGCAGAAATTTGTTGTAATGTGTGTTGCTGGTGTCGAAATAGCCCCCAATTTCATTCCCCTGGCTGTCTGTCGGTGTGACCCAGTAGCGGTTTTTGATCGCAGTATGTTCAAACCGCGCGCCCGGCGTCACTTCGACCCCGGCCACGGCCAACTGGGCCATGATATAGGCCGATGTGACCGTTTCAGTGCCGTGCTGGGTGTCGCAATTCTGGTTGTTGGTGACTAGATTGGAGCACGTATCGATAAAATTGTTCAGCCCGCCGCCGTTTGCGACCGCGTTGTTGAACGCCGAATACAGTGCGGATTCATTGAACAGTGGCGCGGGGAAATTGAAATACCCGGGCGCCAGCGCATTGACCTGACCCGACAGAAAGCCCGATTGCGCCAAAGTCGGGCCGGCACCGGTGGTGGTGTTGAACACTTTGCCCGTCGTGTAATCGGCATATTCGTGATTGCGCACACTGGTGCTGAACTTTGCGCCAAACGCGATC
>JAYTHT010000279.1:0-1301 GCA_043732365.1 Novosphingobium sp.
CTGGCGTTTCTGGGCATTTTGCGCGCGGGCGCGGCGGCGGCGCTGCTGACGTCGTCAGCGTCGGGCGAAACGGTCCTGGCGATGCTGACCGACAGCACCGCGCGCGTGCTGTTGCTGGATGCGGCGATGGCCGACGCCATCGCGCATCTGCCGTTTCCGGCGGGCGTCACACGCATCGCGATCGACGACAGCCATGCCGGGCGGCCCCTGTCGCAATGGCTGCCCCCGATTGGCACCCGCGCCGCGCCGGTCACGATTGCACCGGCCGATCCGTTCAACATCATCTATTCATCGGGCACGACCGGTGTCCCAAAGGGCATCGTGCAAAGCCACAAGATGCGCCACGAATATGCCCGGCGCACACTGGCCGGCGGGTACGGTGATGACACCGCAGTGCTCTGTTCGACCCCGCTCTATTCCAACACCACGCTGGTCAGCTTTTTTCCGGCGCTGGCGGGCGGCGGCAAAGTCGTGCTGATGGCGAAATTCGACGCGCAACGGTTCCTGGCTTTGTCGCAAGCCGAACGCGTGACTCATGCGATGCTGGTGCCCGTGCAATATCGCCGGATCATGGAGCAGGCGAATTTCGACAGCTATGACTTGTCATCGTACAAACTCAAATCGGCGACATCGGCGCCCTTCCCCGCCTGGCTAAAGGCCGATGTGATCGCACGCTGGCCGGGCGGCTTGCTTGAAGCCTATGGCATGACCGAGGGCGGCGCGTCGACGCTGTTGCTCGCGCACGAATTCCCGGACAAGCTGCACACGGTTGGCCGGGTGGCGCCGGGCCATGTGATCAAAATCATCGACGAGGACGGGCAGGAACTGCCGCCCGGCGCGGTCGGCGAAATCGTCGGCCATTCACCGACGATGATGACCGGCTATCATGGCAAGGACGACAAGACGCGCGAAGCCGAATGGTACGACACCGACGGCCGCCGCTTTATCCGGCACGGCGATGTCGGGCGGTTTGACGAAGACGAATTCCTGATCCTGATGGACCGGTCAAAGGACCTGATCATTTCGGGTGGGTTCAACATCTTCCCAACCGATCTGGAGGCTGCGCTAGCCCGGAACGCCGCTGTGCGAGAGGCTGCGGTGATCGGCATACCCTCGGACAGATGGGGCGAAACGCCCTTTGCCGTGGTCGTCCTGGCCGATCAATCGGCGGACTCTCAGGCGATCCTGACCCAGGCCAATGCTGATCTGGGCAAGACCCAGCGGATCAGCGGGATTGCGGTGATCGACGAATTGCCACGCAGCCCGATCGGCAAAGTGTTGAAGCGCGAATTGCGCGACAA
>JAYTHT010000280.1:0-1298 GCA_043732365.1 Novosphingobium sp.
GGCGAGGCGTATTTTGACGCCGAACAGAACGCGCGCATCGTGCGGGCTGCGGAAAGCTACTACCGGGCGATGTATCGGGGCGGGGGCGCCAGCTGGAACCTGCGCGACCGGCACATGTTCGACACCGTGCAGCGGTTGATGGCCCACCGGAAGGATGCCCGCGCGGTGATCTGGGCGCACAATTCGCATGTCGGCAATGCGTCGGCCACCGCGATGGGTTGGCGCGGCGAGTTCAATATCGGCCAACTGCTCCGCACCAGCTATGGCGACGAGGCCGTGCTGATCGGATTTGGCACCGATCGCGGGACAGTCGCCGCCGCATCGGACTGGGGCGCGCAGATGCAGGTGATGGACCTTCGCCCGGCGCGCCAACACAGTTGGGAGGAAGCCTTTCGTCGCACCGGTCTTGCGCGCAGCCTGACCGACTGGCGCGGGGTCAAACGGAGCGGGCTGGCTGATGTCCTGTCACAGAGCTTACTCGAGCGCGCAGTGGGTGTGGTCTACCGGCCGCAGTCGGAGCTTTCGAGCCACTATTTCGAGGCGGTCCTGGCCGATCAGTTTGACGCCTATGTCTGGTTCGAGGAAACCCGCGCGATCACTCCGCTTGGGCCGGAGCGGCCACATGGTGCGCCCGAAACCTGGCCATTTGGACTTTGATCGCAAGCAAGCGGATGCCGTCATTTTTGAACATGAAACGACCCGTGTGCAGAGGCGGCCACCACCGGAATACCGAAAATCCGATTTCGGTGGTGGCGCCCCGGTTGAACGGCGCGGCGTTATCTGGGCGCTGCGCTGCCCATCAGAAAGTCGGCCTTCCCGATCGCGACGCCCTTCATGCGCAGCAGCGCATAAGCCATTGTCACGTGGAAGAAGAAATTGGGCAGGGCGAAATCGGTGACATAGCCAAGGCCGGTGAATGTCATTTCGCCGTTTGGCAGTGTCAGAATTACTTCGGCGGTTTCGCGGTCGTCAAAACCGGTTGGCGCGGCGCTTTCCAGATAGGCAATGGTTTTGGCAACGCGTTCGCGCAGTTGTGCGATTGTCGTTTCTTCATCCGCCATGGCCTCGGGCGTGGCCTGACCGACGCGCACAGCCGCGAAACGCGCGGTGTCCGATGCAATCTGCACTTGCTTGGTCAGCGGCAGCATGTCCTCGGTCAGCCGTGCTCCGGTCAGTTCGGCTTCATCAATGCCGCTGTCCGCCGCTTTGGCGAGCAAATGGTCGAGGTTTTTGAGCGCACGGACCATGACAGGCACGGTGACGGCATAAAGACTGGTCATGCAATTTTCCCTCTGGTG
>JAYTHT010000281.1:0-14270 GCA_043732365.1 Novosphingobium sp.
GATGTGCTGCCCGATGTGCTGGCGCGTGCGCCGGGGCGGGGCGCCTGGATCGGTGTCAATCGGATTGAACTTGATCACGCAATTGCCAAGGGCAAGCTGAAAGGTGCGTTGGCACGCGCTTTCAAAGGCGCGCCGCTGGCAATCCCCGCTGATTTGGGCGATCGCATCGAACTGGCTTTGCGCCGCGCGCTGACCGATCGGCTGGGCGTGGAATTGCGCTCTGGCGTGGTGTTGATGGGCACGGAAAAGATCGCGGCGGCGGCGCGTGCCGGTACCGTCAAATTGCTGGCCCATGCCAGCGATGCCGGCGGTGATGGCTCGGGCAAGCTGGCGCAAGCTTGGCGCGTGGGCGAAAACGCCGAAGGCACTGGCATGAAGGGCGTGATCTTGCCGCTGGACCGCGCGGCGTTGTCTGTGGCATTGGGCCGCGATAATGTCGTCCATCTGGCGCTGACCAATGCCGCCGCCGCAGCGCGCGTCACCGGGCTGCTTGCGCGACTCACACATTTTCTCGGGTGCATACCCTCCGGGGATACCGAACCAGATGACACGTCTGCCGCTGATCCAGTTGGCGCAGATGTTGACGACGAAATTGATACGAAGGGCGAATGAGTTCCATGAGCGATAGCGACAAAAAGCCGACACTGGGCCGCAGGCCATTGGGTCTGAAGACCTCGGTAGAAGCTGGCGAGGTCAAGCAGACCTTTAGCCATGGCCGCACCAACAAAGTGGTGGTCGAGGTCAAGCGGCGCAAACTGATGCCGCGTCCGGGTGAAACCGTCGTGGCAGATGCGTCCGGTGCGGCGCCGGTTGCGGCGCCCGTCCCGGTCGCGCCGCCGGTCGCTGCGCGCCCTACGCCGCCGCCGCCACCCCCGGTTGCGCCCACCGCATCGCGCGAAACGCGCCAGGAATTGCAATCGCGCCTGTTGCGTGAAGCCGAAGAAGCGCGTCAGCATTCGTTGGTCGCCGCCAATCGCCGTGAAGTTGATGAACGCCAGCGTGTTGCCGATGAAGCGCGCCGCCGCGCCGAAGGTCCGATCGCAGAAGCAGCGGCCCCCACGTCATCTGGCGCCGTACCGGCGCCAAGCGCCGCCGCGCCAGCGGTTGCCGCGTCCGAACCTATCCAGGCAGAGGCTGCAACTGCTCCGGCAGCAGAGCAGCCGGTTGTCGCCATGGCAGCAGAGCTCGAAGCGCCTGAAGCCGGCCCGATTACAACCGCTCCGCGCCGGTTTACGCCGGTGGCGCCGATCAAGCGCCCCGAACCTGCCGCCAAGAAACCGGCCCATGCGCCGCGCGACAAGAACGCCAATGACCGTCGCCAGGCAGGCAAGTTGACAGTCACAAAGGCGCTGAACGAAGATGAAGGCGCCCGTGCGCGTTCGCTCGCCGCGCTGAAACGCGCGCGTGAAAAAGAACGCCGCGCGCATTTCGCCGGGCAGCAGCATGTGCGTGAAAAGCAAGTGCGCGACGTCGTCGTGCCCGAATCGATCACTGTGCAGGAATTGAGCAACCGCATGGCCGAAAAGGCCTCGGACCTGATCAAGGCGCTGTTCAAAATGGGCGTGATGGTCACGATCAACCAGACGATCGACCAGGATACGGCCGAATTGCTCGTTACTGATTTCGGTCACAACATCCTGCGCGTCAGCGATAGCGATGTGGACATCGATTCGAGTGACGATGTCGACACCGAAACGACGCTGCAGCCGCGTCCACCGGTGGTCACGATCATGGGCCACGTCGATCACGGCAAGACCAGTTTGCTCGACGCGTTGCGCGGCACAGATGTGGTGCGCGGCGAAGCCGGCGGTATCACGCAGCATATCGGCGCCTATCAGATCAAGACAAAGGGCGGTGAATTCATCACCTTTCTCGATACGCCGGGCCACGAAGCCTTTACCGAAATGCGTATGCGCGGCGCCAACGTAACCGACATTGTCGTGTTGGTGGTTGCCGCCGATGACGGGATCATGCCGCAAACGGTCGAGGCCATCAATCACACCAAGGCCGCCGGCGTGCCGATGATCGTGGCGATCACCAAGGCCGACAAGCCCGAGGCCAATGCGCAGAAAATCCGCGAACGCCTGCTCGAATACGAAATCCTCGTCGAGGAAATGTCGGGCGATGTTCAGGATGTCGAAGTGTCGGCAAAGACCGGCGCGGGTCTCGATACGCTGATCGAGAAAATCCTGTTGCAGGCCGAATTGCTCGAATTGAGTGCCAACCCCGACCGGTCTGCCGAGGCGACCGTGATCGAGGCGAAGCTCGACAAGGGCAAGGGGCCGCTGGCCACTGTGCTGGTGCGTCGCGGAACATTGAAAATCGGCGATATTCTGGTTGTTGGCACCCAGTCGGGCCGCGTTCGCGCGATGCTTGATGACAAAGGCCGCCAGATCAAGACGGCCGGACCGTCGCTGCCGGTCGAAGTGCTCGGGATCGGCGGTGTGCCGATGGCCGGTGACACGATGACCGTGGTCGAAAACGAAGCGCGTGCGCGCGAAGTTGCGACCTATCGCATGGAAAAGGCCAACGACAAGCGCACTGCGACACCGCTGGCCAGCCTCGACACCATGTTCTCGGCGTTGAAAGCCAAGGAAGCCGTGATCGAATACCCGGTCGTGATCCGCGCCGATGTGCAAGGGTCAACCGAAGCGATCGTCAACGCGCTCAATCGGCTGTCGACCGACGAGATCAAAGTGCGTGTGCTGCAATCTGGCGTTGGTGCCATTACCGAGGGCGATGTGACTTTGGCTCAGGCTACGGGCGCACCGATCATCGGGTTCAACGTCCGCCCCAATGCCAAGGCGCGCGAACTGATCCAACGCAACAAGGTCCGTCTGAAATATCACGAGGTGATTTATCAGCTGACCGACGAAATTGCCCGCGAAATGGCAGGCGAGTTGGGTCCGGAACGCATCGAAACGGTCGTTGGCCGCGCCGAAGTCAAGGACGTCTTCCCCGCAGGCAAGCGGGACAAGGCGGCAGGGTTGTTGGTGTTGGAAGGCTATATCCGCAAAAACCTCAATGCGCGTCTTACCCGTAACGACGTCATCGTATCGGCGACGATCATCGCATCGCTGCGCCGGTTCAAGGACGACGTAGCCGAAGTGCGCGGCGGTCTGGAATGCGGTGTGGTCCTGCAAGACACCAATGACATCAAGCCTGGCGACATGCTCGAAGTCTTTGAAGTCGAGGAACGCGCCCGTACGCTGTAAAAAATCCTCCCCGATCCGGGGAGGGGGACCGCCCGAAGGGTGGAGGAGGGGCTTCGCCTCCAGGTGCGCCGCTTATGCGGTGTGCCTCGAGGGATAGGGTTCGGGCACAACTTTCATCGGTCGTGCGAGGGCCAGTCTCCTCCACCACGCTGTGCGCGGTTTCCTTCCCTGCGACGGGGAGGAAAGAATTGGATCGGTATCGCTTTTGGCCCGTGCTCCGCTAACGCCTGAAACCCGCGCTGTCCGCTTGCTGAAAGTGGGCGAGCAAGTGCGCCATTTCCTGTCCGAGCTGTTGCTGCGGCAGGAAGTGCGCGATGACGTGCTGTCCGCGCACACGGTTTCGGTGACAGAGGTGCGCATGGCTTCCGATCTGCGCGTCGCGACGGTTTTTGTAAAACCACTGCTTGGCACCGACGAAGCCGAAGTGCTCAAGGCCATGCGCACGCACACCGCCTATTTCCAGAAGGAAGTCGCGGGCCGGCTGAAGCTGAAATATGCGGCCAAAATCCGCTTTCAGGCGGATGAGAGCTTTGACGAGGCGGGCCGGATCGACGCGCTGCTCAACGATCCACGCGTAAAGCGCGATCTGGGCGCGTCGGAACCCGACGCCTGAAACGGCGTCGGTGCCGATGGCAAAGCTTCATTTCCACTACGCCAGCATGAATGCCGGCAAATCGACCGCGCTATTACAGGCCGATTTCAATTATCGCGAGCGCGGCATGGCGACGATGCTGTGGACGGCGGCGATTGATGACCGGGTAAACGGGCGGGCAGACGGGCTCGATATCACCAGCCGCATTGGCATTGGCGCTCCGGCGCATCGGTTTTTTCCAGGGACTGATCTATTGCGAGCGATCACGACAGCCGATGGCGCTGGCCCGATCGCTGCGGTGCTTGTCGATGAGGCGCAATTCCTGACCGCTGCCCAAGTCTGGCAACTGGCGCGAATTGCCGATGACGAGGCGATTCCGGTGCTGTGCTATGGCTTGCGTACTGATTTTGCCGGCGCGCTGTTTGCAGGATCGGCAGTGCTACTGGCGATTGCCGACCGGCTTGTTGAATTGCGGGCGGTCTGCCATTGCGGCGCCAAAGCGACGATGAATTTACGGATCGACGCCACTGGGAACCCCGTGCAACACGGTGCGCAGACCGAAATTGGCGGCAACGACCACTATCTGGCGCTGTGTCGCCGCCATTTCCGTGAAAGCCTAGACCAATGAGCGACGATGGCCTGTACGTTCCAATGCGCGAGGGCGACCTGTCGCTGGCGGTATTGATACCTGCACATCGCGAAGGTTTACGCGCCGCCTGCGCCCAGGATCACTCGATCTGGGACCTTTATCCGGTCAGCTATCAGGGCGACGCATTCGATCCGCAATTTGACAACCTGCTGGATAGCGGGGGGAAACGCCGGGTTTATGCGATCATGCATCACGGCAGCGTGGTCGGTATGACCGCCTGGATCGAGCAGGGGCCGGCGGGCTGGTCGATCGAGATTGGCAACACTTTCATCACGCCTGCCTTGCGCGGTAGCGGGTTCAACCGCCGGGTCAAACAGCTGCTTATCGACTATGCCTTTGCTTGCGGGCTCGAGCGCATCGGGTTTAAAGTCGATTTGCGCAACACCCGCAGTCAGGCCGCCGTCGCTAAATTGGGCGCCACGTGCGAAGGCGTGCTGCGCCACGAACGACTGACCTGGACCGGGCATATACGCGACACGGTGTCGTTCAGCATTTTGCGCGATGAATGGGCAAAACAAACATGAACACGCTATATCAGGCAACGACGATCATCATTCCGATGATTTTCGCGATTGTGTTTCACGAAGTCGCCCATGGTTTGATGGCGCGGTATCTGGGCGATCCGACTGCTTCCGAACGCGGGCGGCTCAGCCTCAATCCGTTGCGCCATGTCGATCCGTTTGGCACGATTATCCTGCCCGGCGCGCTGTTTCTGACCGGGATGCCGGTGTTTGGCTGGGCAAAGCCGGTGCCGGTCAACTATGCCCGCCTGCGCAACCCCAAACGCGATATGGCGTTCGTCGGTGCGGCGGGGCCGGCAATCAATTTCGTGTTTGCGGTGCTGGGCGCGGTCGTGATTGGTCTGTCAATCCGGATTTTCGGTCAGCATGGCGCGCCATCCCCTGGTGCGGCATTTCTGTACAGCAATCTGACAAATTTCATCATGTTCAATGTTTACCTGGGCATGTTCAACCTTTTGCCACTGCCACCGTTCGATGGATCGCGCATTTTGCGTGGCATTCTGCCCTACCCGGCGGCGCGTGTGCTCGACCGGATTGAACCATATGGGATTATTGTGTTTTTCGTAGGTTTCGTCCTGCTGCCGCAAGTGATGCCGTCGCTGCATGTGGTCGATCGGGTGATCCTTCCTCCGGTCGAGTGGGCGCTCGACAGCCTGAACAGCCTTATAATGCTTGTCGCAGGCCTGCACGCACCGGGTACCATGGGCACCTGATGGTCCACGGCTGGATTATTCTCGACAAACCGCTCGGGCTCGGCTCGACGCAAGCCGTGGCAGCGGTAAAGCGGACCTTGCGTCAGGCCGGGCATGGCAAAGTCAAAGTCGGCCATGGCGGCACGCTCGATCCGCTCGCCACCGGCGTGCTGCCGATTGCCATTGGCGAAGCGACCAAGCTGGCCGGACGGATGCTCGATGCGACCAAAACATATGCGTTTTCGATACGCTTTGGCCGTCAGACCGATACGCTTGATCTGGAGGGGCAGGTTATCGCGACCAGCCCGGTGCAGCCCGCGCCCGGCGCGGTCGCGCGCGTGGTCGCCGAACAGTTCACCGGGCCGATCGAACAGATCCCGCCCGCCTATTCGGCAATCCTGATCGAAGGGCGCCGCGCTTATGACCGCGCGCGTGATGGCGAAGATGTGGCCATGCAGCCGCGCCAGGTAACGATCATCTGTTGGGGTCCGATTGCCGAAGCGGACATCGCTGGCGAGTGCGAAGTCACGCTGACCGTAACCGTATCAAAAGGGACGTACATTCGTAGCCTGGCGCGCGATATCGCGCTGGCCCTGGGTACGCGCGGCCATGTCACGATGTTGCGCCGGTTGCAGGCGGGGCCGTTCACGCTGGACACCGCGATTTCACTGGACAATTTGCGCGATGCGGCTAAGGGCACCGGCTTACAGAACGTAATCTTGCCGATGGAGGCAGGGCTGGTCGATATCCCGGCTCTAGACCTCAATCCCGATCAGGCAAGGGCGGTCCGACAGGGCCGCGTTCTGGTGGGATTGCCCCATACCGACGGGCTCTGGCTTGCGCGTTCCGGCTTGGTGCCGGTGGCACTTGTCGAACTATCGGGCGGCGCCTTGCGCGTGGAACGGGGTTTCAATTTTTCAGATGTCGCGGAGTGATGAGTTTATGTCGGTTACCGCAGAGAAAAAGCAGGAAATCATTGTCGACAACGCCCGCATGGTGGGCGACACGGGTTCGCCCGAGGTGCAAGTCGCGATTTTGACGACCCGCATTGTCAACCTGACCGAACATTTCAAAATTCATCATAAAGACAACCATTCGCGTCGCGGCCTGTTGCACATGGTCAACAAGCGTCGCACGCTGCTCGACTACCTGAAAAAGCGGGATGTCGATCGTTACAACTCGCTGATCCAGAAGCTGGGTCTGCGTAAGTAAGCAGCCAGAAGGCGGCCCCCGCGTGGGCCGTTTTTTGCTTTTCGGGCCTTTTTTGCCAAAAAAGAACAAAGACAGTCCGCAATTCGGCGGCCGGCCTTTTCAGGGGTGAAAATAGCACTCCACACCGGACCGGGACGGCTACCCGGCAGCAAATTCCACTCGGCAATTGGGCCGCGTGGGCAGAAGGAATAACGATGTTCGACGTCAAGACAGTATCACTTGAGTGGGGCGGAAAGACCCTCACTCTGGAAACCGGCCGCATAGCCCGTCAGGCTGATGGCGCGGTGCTTGCCACATACGGTGAAACCGTTGTGCTTTGTGCGGTTACCGCCGCCAAGTCGGTCAAGGAAGGCCAGGATTTCTTTCCGTTGACCGTGCATTATCAGGAAAAGTTTTCGTCCGCCGGTCGTATTCCGGGCGGATTTTTCAAGCGGGAACGCGGCGCCACCGAAAAGGAAACGCTGGTTTCGCGCCTGATCGACCGCCCCGTGCGGCCGCTCTTCCCAGAAGGTTTCTACAACGAAATCAACGTTATTTGTCAGGTTCTCAGCTATGATGGCGAGACTGAGCCGGATATCGTCGCGTTGATCGCGGCATCGGCCGCGCTGACCATTTCGGGCTTGCCATTCATGGGCCCGATCGGTGCGGCGCGCGTCGGTTTCAAGGATGGCGAATACCAGCTTAATCCGTCACTGACCGAAGTTAAGAACGGCCGTCTCGACCTCGTCGTTGGCGCCACCGGCAATGCCGTGATGATGGTCGAATCCGAAGCCAAGGAACTGACCGAAGACGAAATGCTCGGCGGAGTGTTGTTTGCCCACGGTGAAATCCGCAAGGTTATCAACGCGATCATCGATCTGGCAGAAAAGGCCGCCAAGGAACCTTGGGAAGTCGATCTGTCGGACAGCACCGTCGACATCAAGAAAAAGCTGAAGACGCTCGTCGGCAAGGATATTGCCGCGGCCTACAAGCTGACCAACAAGTCGGAACGGTCCAACGCGCTCAACCTGGTCCGTGCCAAAGCCAAGGCGGCATTCGCCGACCAGGGCGCACAGACCCAGATGGTTGCAATCAAGACCCTGAAAAAGGTCGAGGCCGATGTCGTGCGCACCGCAATCCTCAAGGATGGCCTACGCATCGATGGCCGCAAGGTCGATCAGGTTCGCCCGATCGAATCGATCGTCGGCTTCCTGCCGCGCACCCACGGTTCGTCGTTGTTCACCCGTGGTGAAACGCAGGCGATCTGCACCACCACGCTCGGCACCAAAGACGCTGAACAGATGATCGACGGCCTCGATGGCCTGTCGTATCAGCGATTCATGCTGCACTACAATTTCCCGCCCTACTCGGTCGGTGAAGTGGGTCGCTTTGGCGCCCCGGGTCGTCGCGAAATCGGCCATGGCAAACTCGCCTGGCGCGCGCTCAACCCTGTGCTGCCGTCAAAGGAAGACTTCCCCTATACCATCCGTGTGTTGTCAGACATTACCGAATCCAACGGTTCGTCGTCGATGGCCACTGTGTGCGGCGGTTGCCTGTCGTTGATGGATGCCGGCGTTCCCATGCTGCGCCCCGTATCGGGCATCGCGATGGGCCTGATCCTCGAAGGCGACAAATTCGCCGTCCTGTCCGACATCCTGGGTGATGAAGATCACCTCGGCGACATGGATTTCAAAGTTGCCGGGACCAGCGAAGGCATCACAACGATGCAGATGGACATCAAGATCGCCGGGATCACCGAGGAAATCTTCCGCAAAGCCCTGACGCAAGCCAAAGAAGGCCGCGCGCATATCCTGGGTGAAATGACCAAGGCCCTGGGCGAAGTGCGCGGCGAACTGTCCGCACACGCACCTCGCATCGAAACGTTGCAGATCGACAAGTCGAAAATCCGCGACATCATCGGCACCGGCGGCAAAGTCATCCGTGAAATAGTGGCCACCACCGGCGCGAAAGTGGACATCGACGACGAAGGCCTGATCAAGATCTCGTCATCCGACCCGAGCCAGATCGAAGCTGCACGCCAGTGGATCCTCGGCATCGTCGAAGAAGCCGAAGTCGGCAAGGTCTATGACGGTAAAGTCGTCAACATCGTTGATTTCGGGGCCTTCGTAAACTTCATGGGCGGGAAAGACGGCCTCGTGCACGTTTCGGAAATGCGCAACGAGCGCGTGGAAAAGCCGACCGATGTTGTCAAGGAAGGCCAGGCCGTCAAAGTCAAAGTGCTCGAAATCGATCCGCGCGGTAAAGTCCGCCTGTCGATGCGCGTCGTTGACCAGGAAACCGGCGCCGAACTCGAAGACACCCGCCCGGCACGTGAGGCCCGCGAACCGCGCGGCGATCGTCCCGACCGTGGTGGCGGCGACCGTCGCGGACCCCGCACCGAGCGCGGCGGCGGTGGTGACCGTGGCCCCCGTGGCGGCGCTGATCGTGGACCTCGTGAGGATCGCAGTTCGCGCGACGACGGCCCAGCGCCCAGTCACGTTCCGGCGTTCCTGAAGTCGGACGACTGATTGTTCGCTTTGGATTGAAAGATAGGGGGCGGTGGCTTGGCTACCGCCCCTTTTTTTTGGTTTCCGGCGGAAAAGGGGCATTGCCCTTTCAACCCGTTACTACTTGGCTTCGCGCGCTATTCGGGCCGTTGCGTCCCGTCGCGCAGGGGCTGGATTGCCTCCCGACGCAGCATCTGGATGCAGCCAAAAGGGTGACGGGATACAGTCCTTGCGCGCCGGAGGCACTAGGACGCCCACCCGAGGCACCCTTGCTCAGGCAATCTCACGCAAAGGCTGCGGCAAATCCCCAGCAATCAGGATCCGGTTACGGCCGCTGTCTTTTGCAGCATACAGCGCTTCGTCAGCAGCTTTCAGAGCCTCACGTTTCGACCCAAACGCCAGCGCGTCGGCAATTCCGCCCGAAAACGTGATCCGGCCAAACGGGATGTCATTTGCCCGGTTAACAAGGCGTTTTTGTGCGATTTCCTCGCGGGCGGCGTCGAGGCGGGTCCAGCCTTCGACGAGGCTGGCGCCGCGCAGGAGGATGGCGAATTCTTCGCCGCCGTGGCGGGCGACGTGGCATCTGGCGTCGGCAATGCGGCCCAGGGTTTCGGCGACGTAACGGATGACGCGGTCGCCGGCGGGGTGGCCGTGGGTATCGTTGACGCGTTTGAAGTGGTCGATGTCGCAGAATGCGACGCACAGGGTTTCGCCTGCCAGTTTGGCTTCGCGCACTTCGCGGTCGTAGAGCTCGTCAAAGGCGCGGCGGTTTGGCAGGCCGGTCAGGTGGTCCTGGTTGGCCAGGTGGCGTGCTTCGTCGAGGCGGTCCTGCAACACGCCGATCAGGGCTTCGCTCTGGACCATTTCGCTTTCGACGGTGCGGGTGTGGTTGAGCATCAGGCGGGTGAGCGAGGTCAGGCGCGCGATCAGGTCGCCGCCCGAAACACTGGCGTATTCGCCCACGCTTTGCAGGTCGGCAACATGGCTTTCCAGGGCGATGCTGTAAGTGCCGGTGGCATCGCGCACGCCGGCCATTGTGCGCCCGAGATCGGACATGCTGCTTTCGAGCTGGCCGACAAGGGTGGCGATGGCTTCGGCTGTGGCATCGCGCGGTTGGGCGCAATGCACGTCTTCGAGCCAGCGCAACGCGATCGGCAGACCTTTTTCGGCGCGTTCGAGAATTTGCTGGGCGAGGTTGGGGCTGCCCCCGGTTACGCAATCATAGGCAATCGACAACGTGAACGGCAGGATTTCCAGATCGTGGTCGATCAGGAAATCGGCCAATTGCGCCAAAAACTGGCGTTTGGCTGGCAGCCACAGCTCGCGCTGGGATTGGTCCTGTGCCCCGCTTTGCGCCGGTCCGGTATCAGCCGCGACGTCACCGGTGCCTTTGTGCATCGGTGCGAGGTAGGAATGTCGCGCCGGGCGCAGCCAATCTCGCCAGCTTGCCTTGCAAGATGGGCTTGGGCCAGATGGGCCTGAGATGTTGGGTTCACGTGCGGACATGCTCATCAGAACGGCAGCATGCCCGCATCGTTTACCCAGCAATTATGCGGATGCTGTTGCTAACGTTCCGCGTTGACTGATCGCAGTGACTGATGCCAGTGACTGATCAGCGTACGCGTGGCCCACCAAATGGCATTGGCGGGGGCGGGCGGCGATGACCGCGCGGCAATTGGGCCTGATAGGCGCGGCCGCAATGTTCGACGCAATACGGGAAACCTGGGTTTACTTTTACGCCGCAGAAGTGGAAATCGGGCTCACCCGGATGGCCCATCGGCCAGCGGCATATGCGATCGTTGAGATCTAGCAGGCTGGTTTTTTCGGAGATGTCCGCGCTGGGGCGAGCGGGCACGAGCCGGCGCGGCGGGGCAGGCGGGATTGGCGCCTGTTGATCACCAGGGCCCTGGCGCAAAAATCCGCCGGGTCCGACCGAGACGATGCGCGGTTGCGGGGTGGCTGGCACAACGGGCGCTTCGGTGCCATCGGCGTTGACCGCTGCGGGTGGCGCGACAGGGGCGACCGCTTGCGGTTGCGGCGCGCCAAGGGCAGCGGGCAGGGCGGCCGGCGCAGGGGCAGTCGGGCGCGGGGCGGCAACGCGCGGTTCGACCGGCGCGGGTGCGCGCGGTGCCGGTTTGGTGGGCGCCTCGGCGCGCGGGGTGTCGGTCTTGTCTGCTTGTTTGACGTCGTTGGGCTTGACCGGCGAAGGTCGCGCTTTCAGGCCCAGGCGATGCGCCTTACCGATCACGGCGTTGCGGCTGACCCCGCCAAGCTCCTCTGCGATCTGGCTGGCGGTGGAGCCGCCTTCCCACATTTTAGTCAGTTTTTCGATCCGCTCTTCGGTCCAGCTCATTATCTACATTCCTTCAGAGGGTGCACGGTTGCACCCACGCAAAATTCTCATCCGCTTGCCATCGCAGTGCGGCCGCGATACCGCACTGACCATGGCTGACCACGCAAATTCCGACATTCCCACCAATCTGGCAGGCGTTGGGAATTTCCCCGCCCCCGGACAGGCGGTGTTCCATGGGTTTAACCCCATTGGCCTTTGGACGCTCTATATGAAGGAGGTCCGCCGTTTCTTCAAGGTTCAGACGCAGACGATCTGGGCCCCGGCGATCACAACTTTGCTCTATCTAGTCATTTTTACGCTCGCGCTGGGCGGCGGTGGCACAAATGGCAGCGCGCGGATGGTTCTGGGCGTGTCATTTGCCAGCTTTATTGCGCCCGGCCTGATCGCAATGGGCATGATCAACAATTCCTATGCCAATGCCAGCTTTGGGCTTTTGGTGGGAAAAATTCAAGGCACGATCGTCGATTACCTGATGCCGCCAATTTCCGAGGCGGAATTGCTGTTTGCCCTCGTCGCTGCGGCAGTGACGCGCGCGGCGCTGGTCGGGCTGGCCATTTATGGTGCGATGTTGCTATGGCCTGGCGTCGATGTGACGATCCGCCATCCATGGGCGGTGGTGTGGTTTGGCCTGATGGGTTCGATCCTGCTGGCGCTGATTGGCGTGTTGACGTCGCTATGGGCGGAAAAATTCGACCATAACGCTGCGGTGACCAATTTCATTATCACGCCAATGGCGATGCTTTCCGGCACATTCTATGTCGTCACGCGTTTGGCGCCAACATTTCGGACGATCAGCGCATTCAACCCGGTGTTTTATGTCATTTCCGGGTTCCGCTTTGGTTTTCTGGGCCAGAGCGACATCGGTGCGACCAATGATGCGGTGATCAGCGCGGCGGTCGGCCTGGGCGTGCTCAACACAGCGCTCGGGCTGGTCACGTATATGGTCTTGCGGTCGGGCTGGAAATTGCGCAGCTAGACTGCGCACGACTACATAAGTGCGAAAGCTTGCGACGCGTTTTAATGCGAAAGCTTGCGGCGCGTTTTAATGCGAAAGCTTGCGGCGCAGGCGATAGCGCCCGTCGCGAAACGCTTCGAACATTTCGGTCACTGATGGATGATCAACCGGGCCGGCCTCTGAATCGGTTTCCAGGTTCTGCTGGCTGACATAAGCGACATAGCTGTTTTCGCCATTTTCGGCGAGCAGGTGATAAAACGGCTGATCGCGCATCGGCCGGACATTTTCGGGGATCGACTGATACCATTCCTCGGAATTGGCAAATACCGGATCGATATCAAAGATTACCCCACGAAAATCGAACAGTTTGTGCCGCACGACCTCACCGATTGAAAATTTCGCCACCGCGATAGGCGGTGCAACGATTTCGCGACCGGACTGTGCTGAAAAGTAATTCCCGTGTTCCATGCTCGATATATAGGCGTGCCCCGCGCGGCAAACAAGCAATGCCTTGCCAAATGCGCCGCCCTTGATACCACTTGTAACCGCTTTTCCGCTTGGCAAGCATCCGACCATGCGCTAACCGCCCGTTCCCGACCGGGTCGCTCCTGAGGCGCCCCATCACTTCGCGGAGAGGTGGCAGAGTGGTCGAATGCACCGCACTCGAAATGCGGCATGCTCGTAAGGGCATCCAGGGTTCGAATCCCTGCCTCTCCGCCAAATCCTATTGATTTTAAAAGATATTTTCCGCTAGCGGGCCGCCGCCTATCTTTGTACCCATCAAAATGACCAAGGTTGCGGTGGACTGCATTCGACTGGTTGATTTGCCTTTGCACAGAGATTCCTTTCCAAATTGATTGGTAGGAAGGGACTGGAAGTGAAGCATTTCAGTCCGGGACAGCCCTCAATGGTCGGAATCGCTTATGGTGCAGCCAGGGCTTAATCCTCGCCAACGCGCCGAGTGAACCTCAAAGATCGTGTTCATACCGTCCTCGTCACACCGACCAGAATGGTCGTCCTCTTCGCTGTCGGAATTGCCATCGAAGGTGTCGAGCAGATCGATTGCGATGGCTATGAACGCCGCAAGCTGGGGCCGGTCATACCGCGACAGCGGGCAAGAAGGTCAAAGAACGCAAGCGTCATATCCTCACCGACACTCAAGGTTTTCTCGTCACCGCTATCATTCATAGCGCCGACATTCAGGATCGTGATGGCGTGCCTGACGTTCTCAAGAAAATCCGTTTTAGATTCCCATGGTTGCGCCATGTCTCTGCCGATGGCGGCTATGCAGGTGACAAGCTCAAAGAGGCCCTAGCCGCTTGCGACAAATGGACAATCGAAATCATCAAGCGATCCGACACCGCGAAAGGCTTCGTACTGCTACCACGCCGGTGGGTCGTCGAGCGCACCTTTGCAGGGCTCGGACGAAACCGCCGCCTCGCCAAGGATTTTGAGAAATCCATTTGAGAGTTCCGCAGCTTGGCTATATCTCGCCGCAATACAACTTGTAACCCGCAGAATTGCGGCACTTTCGGCCTGAAGCCGAGTTATGAGTCAGACACTAAGAGCCCAATTCGAAAGTTTGCCGATCATAG
>JAYTHT010000282.1:0-1294 GCA_043732365.1 Novosphingobium sp.
GCGTCGATCCGGGCAAAGGCGTTCTGGATATAGCGCACCCCGACCCAGCGCGCGGGTTCGATTTCCCACAGCTGGCCCGGCGCGCGGATCATTGGCAGATCAGGCACCATCGCAGGCACATCGCCGATCAGCCCGGCCAGCGCGCGCCCCGCCAGCGCACTCGTCGCAACGCCCCGCCCGGTATAGCCGTAAATGTTGGCCAACCCGCGCGTACGATCAAAAAACACCGAGGGCAGCCCATCGCGCGGCACGCCGAGGTACCCGCCCCACGCATGCGTGATCGGTACATCGTGCAACACCGGAAACCAATCGCGCAGAGTCGCGATGATCGGCGCATACAATGCGGCATCCGCCAGCGCCGCCTCTGGCATCTGCGATCCAAACAGGTACGGCGCGCCCCGGCTGCCAAACAGGATGCGCCCGTCGCGCGTGCGCGTCAGGTAATCCTTGGTATAGGCCCCCGAACTGAGGCTTTCATACCCGTCCCAGCCGATCGCCGCCCACGTCGCGGCAGCGAGCGGCGCGGTTGCCACGATCATCGACGACATCGGCAGGATTTGCCGATGCCAGCCAGGCACCCCCGACAGATAGGCCTCGCCCGCCATGACCACCGCGCGCCGCGCGGTCACCGTGCCTGCGCTGGTTTCCAGCATCGCCGGTTGCCCCGGGCGCACTGCGATCACTTCGGTGCCCTCATAAATCCGCCCGCCGCGCGCTTCGACGGCGCGCGCGAGGCCGAGGACCAGCCGCGCCGGATGGATCGACGCGCCCGATGTGGTGGTCATGCCGCCCAAAACCCGGCTGATCCGCACTTTTGCCTGGCACCCCGCGCCATCGATCAGTGCAACATCATGCGCCAGACCCAGCCGGTCATACGTGGCATATGTCGCCTGCAACGCGGCCCATTGCCGTTCGCTGCGCGCCACCGACAACAGCCCGCCACGGCGGAAATGCGCATCGATCGCTTCTTCTTCGCAGATCCGCCCGATATCTTCGACGATCGCGTATTGCGCGCGGATTGTCGCGCGCGCGGCGTCGGCGCCAAACCGGCGTTCCAGTTCGTCGACCAGCACCGGATAGCGCGGGCTGCACCAGCCGCCATTGCGCCCCGATGCGCCATGGCCACACGTGTGCCGCTCGATGATCGCGACGGACAGGCCGGGATTGGTCTTCAGCAGGAAATACGCGGTCCACAGCCCGGAAAATCCACCGCCCAGGATCGCAACATCGACTGTCTCATCACCCGCCAGCGCCGCGCGCGGGGTCAGATCTTCGCCGCAGCTGTCCTTCCAAT
>JAYTHT010000283.1:0-1284 GCA_043732365.1 Novosphingobium sp.
ACAAGCACCGGCTTGTCGGAGGCAAGAACGTCAGCGGCGAAGCTGGCATCGGTGACGGCTTTGGTGGACATGATCTGAAACTCCGCATGGACTGTGTACCGCGTCAATCTAGGGTGCTGCGCGGCGCATGCAACGGGTGGATCGCGGTTCAGGGGTAAAAGGTTTCCTCTTCGCCCCCAAGCCCAAGCTTTTGTGCGGCCAACAGGTCATCGGGCAAGGCGAACAGGTGCGGCGTTCCGGTGTATAACAGCGCGGCGCTGACTGCCCTGCCCGGATGAATGACTTTCAGCGCCGCGACATAGGCCGCCATCTGCCGCAAATAGGCAACCGGGATCGCGTTCAGATTATCAGGTGGCCGCCGGTCGGTCTTGAAATCGATGATCCGGATCGTGTCGGCCGTGATCAACAGCCGATCGATCGTACCATTGACCATGCGCGCGCCGACCAGTGCGGCAATCGGCACTTCGGCCAGCGAACCCGGGCCGAACACCGCCTGCCATTGCGGTTCTGCGATGACCGCCAGCGCCGAGCGAACCATCGCGGCACGCTCGTCACCGGGCATATCCGCCGCCATGCGCGTCAACCACGCCATAGCGGCCGGTTCACGCATCGGCACCGCCACTTCGGGCAAACGTTCGAGCAAGCGGTGCAGCAATGTCCCGCGCCGGGCGGCCTGACGCGCACCTGGCCCGGGCCGGGTCGGTGCCGACGGGGCCGCATCTTCGCCAAGGGCGCTTGGCGCGAGTGGTCGCAAAGGGCGCGGTTCGGGGCCAATGGGTTCACGCAAGTCGCCGGGCACCGCAATCGGGCCGGCGTCGCGCGTCGCCATGTCGCGCGGTGGCAACGGAGCCAGCGCGCCCAGTTGCCATCGGCGTGACCAGATCGGGTCAGCATGCGGCGTGGCATCGTTCATAACCGGCGCCAGCGCACCAAACCAGCTTTCGGTCGGCACCACGCCTTTATCCAGCGGGCCCAACGCGCCGGTAATAAACAGCGCCTCTTCGGCCCGGGTCATCGCGACATACAACAGGCGCCAATGTTCCGCGCGATCGGCGGCGCGCGCGGCATTTTCGGCAAGCCGGATCGCGGTCGATTTCTCGTCCTTGCGCAGCGGTGGCAGGGGCACGCGGCGGCCGTCGCCATCATCCAGATCGACCGGTGCGTTCTGCGCTTTGTCCGGATTTGAAGTCGCATCGGCCAGGATCACAATCGGCGCCTGCAGGCCTTTGGACCCGTGCACGGTCATCACCCGGACCAGATCGCTTTGCCCGCCCGCTTCGCGTT
>JAYTHT010000284.1:0-4593 GCA_043732365.1 Novosphingobium sp.
AGACCAGGTGTCAGACGCTTCGGAACGCCTGCTCGCCACCGAAATCACGCGCGAACAACTTTATCGTCAACTGCACGACGAATTGCCCTATGACAGTGCAGTCCGTCCAGAAAGTTACAAAGTACGGCCCGATGGCTCGGTCGAAATCCACCAGCAAATCGTGATCGCGCGCGACAGCCAGCGTCCGATTGTACTGGGCAAAGGCGGATCAAAACTGAAATCGATTGGCGAGGCGGCGCGCAAGGAACTGGCGGAATTACTGGGCTTACGCGTGCACTTGTTCCTCCACGTCAAAGTCGAGGAAAATTGGGCCGAAAGCCGCGAATTGTATGAAGAAATCGGCCTCGACTGGGTTCAGTGAAAAAACTTGCCAGCCATGACGAAGCCGGTCTCTGCAAGCCTTTCAGAACTTGTGGCGGCAGGTTCAATGGGGTCAGTCGCGCATGATACGAGAACGGTCGATTAACCCCAGGTCTTTAATTGTATCGTGTAGCTTTTTTCGGAAGAAAATACCGCTCCGGATCGTTATGGGCTGATATAGGGGAAAGCGGAGCTAACGCATGCAGGAATTGGCAGGCGCGACTTTTGTACCGCCGGCCGTCCATGGCTTACCGGCGACAAGCCGCCGTGGCCTGCGTATTGGTTCGTTCGCGATCTCTGGCGCGTGGCTGACGTTCCTGCAATATGCCGTGATCTCCCTGGCATTCCGCTTGATCCTGTTCGACAATCCGCTGGTTCATGTCGATGAACAGTTCTACCTGCTCGTCGCGCAACGCTGGATCCACGGCGCGTTGCCATTCGTCGATGTGTGGGATCGTAAACCGGTCGGGCTGTTCCTGCTGTACCGATTGTTCCTGCTCGTGCCGGGCGATCCGGTTCTGGTCACCCAGTTTTTCGGCATAGCATCGACCGCCGCGACCGCGCTGGTGGTGCAACGCATGGCCCGCGAAATTTCGCGGCCGTCGTCGGCGTGGCTGGCGGGCGTTATCTATATTTTTGTGATGCCCGCGTTTTCCTGCGCATTCGGGCAGGCGCCGGTGTTCTATAATTTGCTGATGGCGCTGGCCGCGCTGATGCTGGTCGATGTGTGGAAACGGCCGGAAGCGCCGCACCTGATCGCGCGCGGGCTGGTGGTGATGACGCTGGTCGGCCTGGCGTTGCAGATCAAATATTCGGTGCTGTTCGAAGGTGTGGCGTTTGGCCTGATGCTGCTGGCGCGCGGCTGGGCAGATGTGTGGTCGTGGCGGCGGCTGGCGTTGGCAGGGTTTGTCTGGGCGCTGGCGGCACTGCTGCCCACGTTCCTGGCTTATGGCTATTTCGCCGCGATTGGTCATGGCCAGGATTTCATGCAGGCGAATTTCATCTCGATCCTGCAACGCCTACCCGACGGCAATGCCTCGTGGTGGCGTCTGGCGACACAGATTGTCGCGCTGACCCCGTTCTGGCTGGCCGTGCTGGTCGCGCCGCGCATGATGTCGATGCCGCGCCCGCGTCATCCGGTGGTGCCGGCGGTATTGCGCACATGGGCGGTGGCAGCGGTCATCGGCTACCTGGTTTTCGGCACGTGGTATGATCACTATGTCGCGCCAATGCTGGCACCGCTGGCGGTCCTGTCGGCACCGGTGCTGGCGCGCGCGATCCCCTCCGAACGCTGGTTTGGCCGGTTCCTGCTTTTGGCCTGCGGCATCGGCGGACTTGCCGTGATGGGTATCCAGTTCAAGAACCACGGCACCACCGGGCAATTCGACGCCATGACCCAACAGATCCGTAGCGAAATGCACGGCGGCTGTTTCTATCAGTTCGATGGCGAGCCCGGCCTTTATCGTAGCGTCGATGCCTGCATCCCCACTCGCTATGCCTTTTCAACGCATCTCAACACCTGGACCGAAGCCCCCGCGATCGGCGTGGACACCGGCCGGGAAGTAGCGCGGATCATGATGACGCATCCCGACGTCGTGCTGATGGGTGAATGGAAAGCACTGTATTTGCCCAACCACCTGACCCGCGCAGTGGTCGCTGATTTCCTTGGGCGCGACTACGAACGGTACAGCGGCTTCGTGTTGGGCACGCACCATTTTGGGTTGTACCGGTTGCGGCACCGCTGAGGTGGCCTCGCACTTGAACACGCATCATACCGGCCCGGATCCGGGTTGGGCAACAGTGCGTTAAAGGTTATTCAGCGGCCGCTTTTTTGGGTTTGGCTGCTGCTTTTTTCGCTGGGGCTTTTTTGGTTGCCGGCTTTGCGCCAGCTGGTTTCTTGGCAGCTGGTTTTTTCGCGGGCGCCTTCTTGCGTCCCCCCTTGGCCGGTGCTGCGGCGGCACGCGTGTCGATCAGGACAACCGCTTCTTCCAGAGTCAGCGCTTCGGGCGCCATGTCCTTGGGCAACGTGGCATTGGTGGTGCCGTCGGTGACATAGGCGCCGTAGCGACCAGCCATCAGGCGCAGATCGGCGCCCGAGACCGGGTGCGGGCCCAAAACCTTCAGCGGCTCTGTGCCAGAGCGCCCACCGCGTGTACCTGCGCCAGCGGCGGCTTCGGCAAGTTTGACAACGGCTGCATTCATGCCGGTTTCGAACACTTCGGCGGTCGCGCCCAGCCGGGCATATTTGCCGTCATGCGCCAGATAAGGCCCATAACGGCCGATCGACGCGGTGATCGGTTTGCCGCTTTCGGGATGCATCCCGACTTCGCGCGGCAAGGACAGCAGTTTCAGCGCCCATTCGAGATCGAGTTCGCCGATGTCCTTGGGGATCGAGGCGCGCTTGGCCTCTTTGCCGTCGCCCAATTGGACATATGGGCCAAACCGTCCGGTCCGGCGCACGACTTCCAGGTCCTGTACCGGATCGCGGCCGAGTACGGTGTCATCGCTCGCGCCCGTTTCGGCATCGCCGCCGCCTTGCGCGAATTTGCGCGTGAACTTGCATTCGGGATAGTTCGAACACGCGACAAATGCGCCGTACTTGCCGCCGCGCAGCGCGAGGTGGCCGCCGACGCATTTGGGGCAAATGCGCGGATCAGCGCCGTCTTCGCGTGGCGGAAACAGATAGTCGGCCAGGAAAATATCAAGCTCTGCGGTCACTTCGCTCGGCTTGCGTTCCATCACTTCGTCGGATTTCGGTTTGAAATCGCGCCAGAATGCGGCGAGCACGTCTTTCCAGACAGCGCGGCCACCCGACACATCGTCGAGTTCCTCTTCCATCCCGGCGGTGAAGTCGTACGCGACATACCGATCGAAAAACCGTTCGAGAAACGCGGTCAGCAACCGGCCCGATTCTTCGGCGAAAAACCGGTTCTTTTCGGTCCGCACATAATTGCGGTCCTTGAGCACTTGCAGCGTCGACGCATATGTCGAAGGCCGGCCGATACCGAGTTCTTCCAGCCGTTTGACCAGCGACGCCTCGGAATAGCGTGGCGGCGGCTGGGTAAAATGCTGGCTGGCCTCGACCGCGCGTTTGACTGGCAGATCGCCAACGCTCATCGCCGGCAGCAGGCTGGATTCGTCGTCGTCACCGTCGGGCTTCTGATCGCGGCCTTCTTCGTAAACCGCCAGAAACCCGGAAAATTTCACGACCTGGCCGGTTGCGCGCAATTCGTGCTTGCCGGTGCCTTCGCGCAAGGTGATGGTAGTGCGTTCCAGATTGGCCGAGGCCATCTGGCTCGACAGCGCGCGTTTCCATACCAGATCGTACAACCGCGCCTCATCGCCCGATCCATAGTGGTCGCGCGAAAATTCGGTCGGGCGGATCGCTTCGTGCGCTTCCTGGGCGTTTTTCGCTTTGGTTTCATAGTGCCGCGGCTTGTCGGGCAGATAATGCCCGTCATAGCGATCGGAAATCACTTTGCGTGCGTCCGAAATGGCCGATGGATCCATCTGCACGCCGTCGGTGCGCATATAGGTAATTGCGCCCGCCTCATACAGGCCCTGCGCCACGCGCATCGTGTGGCTGGCCGAAAACCCCAGTTTTCGCGCGGCCTCCTGCTGGATTGTCGACGTCGTGAAAGGGGGCTGCGGATGGCGCCGGGTGGGCTTGGTTTCGACATCCTCGACCCGGAACGTCGCGGCTTCGACAGTCGCCTTGGCGCGATTGGCCGCGCCTTCGTCACCCAGCGACAGGCGTTCAAGCTTTTGCCCGTCAAACCGCACCAGTCGTGCGGTAAACGGCGTGCCGCCCTGTTCCATTTTGGCGAGCACCGACCAGTATTCCTGCGACCGGAACGCCTCGATTTCGCGTTCGCGCTCCACAATCAAACGCAGCGAAACGGACTGCACACGGCCCGCCGATTTCGCACCGGGCAGCTTGCGCCACAGCACCGGTGACAGCGTAAAGCCAAACAGGTAATCGAGCGCACGCCGCGCCAGATATGCGTCGATCAGGTCCTGATCCAGCTCTCGCGGCTGGGCCATCGCGGCCAGCACGGTTGCCTTGGTGATCGCGTTGAAAGTCACCCGCTGAACATTTTTGGGCAGCGCGCGGCGTTTGGCCAGCAATTCACGCACATGCCACGAAATGGCCTCTCCCTCGCGATCGGGATCGGTCGCCAGGATCAGTTGTTCGGCGCCTTTGGCCGCATCGGTGATCGCCTTTACCCGGGC
>JAYTHT010000285.1:0-4590 GCA_043732365.1 Novosphingobium sp.
CGCCATCAGGTTCTGGACGGTTTCCTTGCCCAGATAGTGGTCGATGCGGAAAATCTGGCCTTCCGAAAACCCGGCGGCGACCGCATCGTTGATCCGCGCACTGCTGGCCAAATTGTTGCCCAGCGGCTTTTCCAATCCGATCCGCACGTGACCATGGGCGAGCCCGGCATGGCGCAAACCCTTGATCGTCGCCTCGAACAAAGCTGGCGCGGTCGACAGGAAAATCGCCAGCCCACACGACGTATCACCCAGCTTTTCGGCCAGTGCCGCAAACCCGCCAATGTCAGAGGCATCGAGCGGCTGGTATTGCAACCGATCAAGAAATCCGCTTAACCGCGCGGGATCCTTGCGATCCTGCGGCAGGAATTCATCAAGCGCGGCCTGGGCAAAGGCGCGAAACCCAGCGTCATCGAGAACGGATCGCGCAGTGCCGATAATGCGCAAATCGGGCGCAATCAGATCGTCCTCATGCAAGGCAAACAGCGAAGGCAGCAGCATGCGCCGGGACAGATCACCGGTCGCGCCAAACAGCAGCAGAGCAGAACAGCTTGTCGCAGCCATCGTGGCAAATCTCCGTGGTAATGAACTTTGCCTTAGAGGCGAAAGCCTGCGCATAAAACATGCATAAGTATGCGGCTTGCAACTATGCGCAAGGCGGTGCTGGCTGGCGCATCGCGCACGCACCTATTCTGGGCATTTTGCGAGGCATTAACCTAGCACTAACCTTAATTTGCGAATTCGCAGGCAGGAAAATTCGCGCTGCGCCCCAGGGACAGATGACGCGGGCTGATGGGGGGGGGCTGATGAGGGGGGGGCTGATGAGGGGGGGCTGATGACAACTGTACGCAACGATAGCCACCCAAGCCCCCAGGGCTACGACCGTTTGATACGCTGGCGCGACTGGGTCGCGACGCGTCTGAACAGCGTGTTTGCGTGGTTTGACGCGGTCCTGGCCGGCAAAGTCGCGTGGATCAGCGCGGTTGCATTCGTACTGGCGCTGCAAGTTGTGCTGACCACCCAACATCGGCCCTGGCTGGATGAATGGCAGGCTTTGCAACTGGCCGAACAATCGCCGCGCATGTCCGACCTGATGTTCAACTTGCGCTACGAAGGCCATCCGCCGCTCTGGTACCTGTTGCTGCGCGCGATCGCCGCGCTGTTTTCCGACCCGGTGCGCGCGTTGCCTACTTTGGCGCTGTCGATCGCGATCCCGGTACAATTGCTGATCCTGTTCGGCGCACCGTTCAGCCGGGCGGAGCGGGTAATGATTTCGCTCTCGCAATTCGTGCTGTTCGAATACCTGACGCTGTCACGCAGCCTTACGCTCGGCTTTGCACTGATGGTGCTGATTGCCGCGTTGTGGAAACGCCCGCGTCTGGTTTGGCTGTTGATTGCTATCCTGCCGCAATGTGATTTCCTGTTCGGGGCGATTTCGGTGCTGCTGGTCGCGTTACGCTGGCGCGAGGGCCGGCTATATTGGCCATTTGCCCTGCTCTGGCTGTTCAGCGGCCTGTTTGCAGCGTGGTCGGTTCGGACCATGCCCGACATGGTTCCCTCGCTGGTGCCGCGCGGGCCGTTCCACGACTTCGCGCTGTGGACTGCAAATTTGGCAACGCTCGGTCTGCCCCTGCAATGGAATGACGGTCAGCCCTTGTGGAACTGGCCGCCACCACCGGGGTTGGGCGGTCCCGCACTGTTGGGGTTTCTTGCGGTGGCATGGGTCGAACTGCGCAAAAAACGCGAATTCCTGGTTGCGTTCGGCGCGTTTGTGGCGCTGACCATGGTATTCAGCATTTCGGTCTATCAGTTGTCCAACCGTCATCTGATGCTTGCGGCGGCGCTGTTGATCATCCTGGTCTGGCGGATGGCCGATGAAGGTGGGCAACGATCGGTCTGGTGGCGGGCGTGGCTGCTGGTGGCGTCGCTGTGCGGCCTGTTGACGGCAGCGATCAACCTGATCGAACCGTTTGACGCGGCGCCAGAGGCAGCAGGCCTGATCAACCGGATGGGTTTGCACGACAAGACATGGGTCGCTTTTCCCCATTCTGCCGGTGAGTCTGTTGCCGCGATCAATGCGATGACGTTCGAACGGCTTGCCCAGCATTGTTCGGAAGATATGGTGCGCTGGAACGCGCCCGATGATCATCGGATCCGCGATTTGCCCGCGCTCAGATTGCGGTTTGCGCGCAAGGTTGCCGAAGATGGCCGCTTCTATCTGCTATCCTCGATCAGCATCTCCGACCAGCCGCACCTGATCCGCAAGTTGGGCAAAGTGGCGCACGATTATGACGGACAGGCATTTTATTTTTACGTCATCGGTGAAGACCGTGCAGATGCACGGCCGCACGGCATTCCATGCATAACGCCGCTCGTTCCTTTGCGACGCAGCAACTAGGACGCGTCCCCTTTTATGGCATCGGGCCACGGCCCATTGTAGCAGCGTGGCGGGTCTGCGGGCCGGACGATCGTTACAGCGCGCGGGCGGATGACAACCGGGAGACTGGTGAGCTGGGTCACATATGTGGGGGCTCCTCCCGGTACCACCCCCATATAGCTGCACTGCACGCCAGGTGATGCCGGCCAGGCCAACGCCCGGCAAATCTCGCCGATCGGGGTTGCGAGGCCGATTGCAAACACGATCAGGATCAGGCGGCGTGCGCGGCGCAAGGTTGCCCGGTCCTGCCCCGGTTCATCACTTGACAGGATCGCGGCGATCATCAGCGATAGCAGGGCCAGCGCTGGAATGCCGGCGCGCATCGTGAAATCCGCCGAATTGCCAATTCGCCCCAGCGGCAGCAGGATGAGCATGACCACGGTAATCGTCGTGGGAACGATCCCGAAGCGCAGATGCCGCCGCGTCAGCCACAACGCATAACAATATCCGCCAATCTCCAGCGCCAGAAAGGTTATATAAACATCCCATTTGAACTGCGCTCCGCCGGCCCCCACCGACCCGCTGCCAGCGATCAAATACAGCAGGCTGGGCAGGCAGATTACCCCGGCCAGGACCGGCCACAGGACCGCCCCCCACGTCAATTCACGCTTCGCCACGGTCGACGCAAAGGCATGAACCGCAAAGGGCAGGCACCCGATCAGCGCCAGCGGGGACAACAGCGCCAGCAATGGCATCACCGCCCACAGCGCAACTGCCGGAGCCCGCTGCCCCAGCCACAAGAGATACAACGCGGCAAAGATCCACCCGGCCAGCGCGTGTTGCGGTACCCAGAACGCCTGCGTGACGTGCGCCGAGTATTGCATTCCTGCCCAACCATCGAGATGCAATAGCACAGAGCGGTGCACCAGCAGTTGTCCCACCAAATTCATGCCGCTGAAACCGGTAAACACGCCCAGCGCAATCATTTTTTCGTGTCGGCTGGCAAACACCCCGGACCCCATGACCAGCACCAAAGTCAGCAGGACACTGTTTTGGATCAGCAACGCAATTTCTGCAGCGTAGCTGCCGGCCCATTTGCCAATCAGCGCGGGCAGCAGATACATGCCCAGTGGGGCGCGCAAGATCAACGGACCGCCAGGTTGGTCATAGGCAAAGGGCCATGCGAAACGTCCCAGATCGCGCAGCAAGGCATCGCGTACCTGCCAATCGGTATTGGCATATGTAATCCGGCCCTCACCCCCCAGCAGCAGCAGGCAAAACGCCACCGCCGCGCATATCGCCAGCGTCGAAAGTGAAACCTGGCCGGACCACCGCGCACGCAACAGCGCGCGGCCGAGCGCTGCGCACCCGATCAGCGCCACCCCTGCCCACCACAGCGGCATGGCCAGGAACGCCCACAGGCACGCCTGCATCGCAGCGAGGCTGACAAAAAGAAGAAGAAAAATTGTCCTGAAACTAATGCCGCGTTGCATGGTTGAACGATCGTCGCCGATTGGAGCAGTTCCCATGAGCAAGGGTCTGCCACAATCGCAATTAATTCGAAAGATCTGGTTTGGGTAACCACATGATCGTTTCACAAGCACGGCGCGCAGCCCGGTCCCGGATGTCACGGGTGCTAAGTGCAGTTTGGATCAACGGCAGTTTGTCCGCCGCGATAACCGTCATACCAATGCCTGATATGGTGCCTGCGTTGGTACGCGGCGGACGTTGGGCGCGACCTGCCGGCGATAACCGGCTTTTTCTCAATGGCATGCGTCATGTGCTACGGGTCGGTTGCCCTTGGCGCGACATGCATGAGCGTTATGGAAAATGGAGTTCAGTCTATGTCCCGTTCCGACGCTGGGCCAAACAAGGGGTATGGGACGCCTCGCTTCAAACGCTGGTCGATCTGGGGCTTACAGCTCGATACCGATCCCCGCTATCCCGCCAAAGTTTTAACAACGGACATACTCGCGCAACATTTCACCCGGCATCGACAGAGCTGTCCCGGACGGCGTCGAAAGCGTAATCGGCCGGATCGGCAAGGGGCTCATCCGCCAGAAATTGTCAATGCGCCAAAGAGTGATGACCTCTACACGGGCATTGCCAAAAGCATTGCCCCCCGATAGCGCGTCCGGATGTCTTTACGGTCCCGTTGGATCTTGCGCGATGACCCGAACGCCGAGCGCGCGGACCAGAAGCGCTGATGATGGCGA
>JAYTHT010000286.1:0-4587 GCA_043732365.1 Novosphingobium sp.
CCACGTCCGCATGCAGTGCGCCTTGCCGCCGAAAAAGCGCGTACGGCCGCCGCCCTGCGACCCGATGCGCTAATCCTGGCTGGCGATACCGTCGTCGGGCTGGGTGCACGCATCCTGCCCAAGGCCGAGGATGAAGCCACTGCGCGCCGCTGCCTGGCATTGTTGTCGGGTCGCCGCCACCGCGTGTTTTCGGCGATCGCCGTGATCACCCCCGATGGCACGATGCGCGAAGCCCTGAGCGAAACCATTGTCCGGTTCAAACGCCTGACTACCGACGAAATCAATGCCTATATTGCCGGCGGCGAATGGCATGGCAAAGCCGGCGGCTATGCTATCCAGGGCAGTGCCGAAGGGTTTTGCGCGTGGATCGCGGGTAGCCATTCGGGGGTTGTCGGCTTGCCGCTGTATGAAACCCGGCGCTTGTTGCTGGCCGCTGGAATGCGACTTGCCTGAATGGCTGATCGAAACGGGGATCGGCGAAGATCGCGCGATACTCGTTGACGGTCACACCATCCTGGCCGCGCGCGTCTGCTGGCGCGAGCGATGGCGTGCGGGCGCGGTTAGCCTGGCCCGACTCGACCATCGCTATCCCGGGTCAAACCGCGGCGCAGTGCGCTTGCCCGATGGTACGATCGCCACGATCGACGCCTTGCCAACGGACGTGACTCACGGCGCCACGCTGACGGTGCGGATCACGCGCGCGGCACTTGCCGAACAGGGCCGTTTCAAACTGGCCCAGTGCCGCCCGGCAGGCGATGGCCCGCCCTGCCCCGCGCCGTCGCTCGCACAGGCACTGGCACAGACCGATATCCCCACGCGCAACTTGGGCATGTTCGACCACAGCTTTGATGAGGCCGGCTGGGCCGAATTGATCGAACAGGCCCACACCGGCGTGATCGATTTTCCCGGCGGGCGACTGACCGTCAGCCCGACGCCTGCGATGACTCTGATCGACATCGACGGCCCGCCGCCCCTGCTCCTGCTCGCGCTTGCGGCCGTCCCGTTAATCGGCGCGGCGCTCGCGCGGCTCGACATCGCCGGATCGGTCGGGATCGACTTCCCCGGCCTGGAATCGCGGACAGAGCGCCAGGCAGTCGACCAGGCCCTGAATACCACGCTGGCGGCAACCGGCTGGCGCGGCGAACGCACGGGTATGAACGGGTTTGGCTTCGTCCAGTTGATCAGTCGGCTTGCCCGTCCCTCGCTGATTGCGCGCATGGCCTTCCACCCTGCGCGCGCCGCAGCTTATGCTTTGCTGCGCCAGGCCGAACGAATCGCCGAACCCGGCGCGTTGCTATTGGTCGCGCATCCATCGGTGCTGGCGGCAATCGATCCGCCGTTGGAGGCAGAATTGGCCCGCCGCAGTGGTCGCGTCATCCGGCGCGAACCGCGCAACGCGCTTGCCCTTCACGCGGGTTTCGCGCAGGCCGTTGCATCATGACGATACCTCCCGAACGCATCGCCGAACGACCACGGGCCTGCCCGATCTGTGGCAAGCCAAGATCACCCGAATTCACCCCGTTCTGCTCACCGCGCTGCCGCGACCGCGACTTGTTGCGCTGGCTCGACGAAGGCTACACCATTCCCGGCCCGCCAGCGGATCGCCCCGACGGTGACGAAGACGGCGGCTAAACGAATCTGTCACGTTGGGGCTGGACAAGCCTTGCGCGCTTCGCCATACGCGCGCTTCCACCGCGACCGCGCCGCCATTGGCCGCGTCCAGTCAGCGATGCCCGGGTAGCTCAGTTGGTAGAGCACGTGACTGAAAATCACGGTGTCGGCGGTTCGATCCCGTCCCCGGGCACCACTTCAGGGTCATTTTTGCACTATATTACAAACTATTACGCATTTCGGAAACCGGCACTTCTCCATACTCTGCCCAACATCCGATTGTGATTGCCCATGATTGCGGGTGGATTTCATTGAATTGACGGCAACCGCGATCAGGCCAACCAGGATCAGGGTTCGCCGGATTTGATCCGCGCCGCGCCGTTCACCGCCTTGCAGAATCGTTCCGCATTCGTTCCCTATGCCGCATGGGGAGCAAACGTCTTAGCGCCATCAGCGACTATGCCCGCCGCGGGTTCAATCTCCGGGTGGTTTGCCGGGGTTGTGGCCGGGTGACCTTGCCCTCGTGCAGCGTCTCCCTTGACGCATTGACTATGCCGCCAAGCTGATTTGCGCGGCAAGCCCTTTCTGCTCGAAAGCCATCGGGCTGGTATAGCCCAGCGTCGAATGCAGCCGCCGATGGTTGTAGAAGGTAATCCAGTCCATCACCTCGTCCTTGGCCTGACGCCGCATGGCGAAGCGCATGCCGTGGAGTCGTTCGCCTTCAGCGAGCCGAACAGTGTTTCGGTCACAGCGTTGTCCCAACAATCACTCTTGCGGCTCATTGAGCTTTCGATTTTGAACTCCCGCAGAAGCTTGCGGTAGTCGTTGCCGGCATATTAGCTACCGCGATCCGAGTGGAAGATCAGACCGGGCCCCGGATGCCGCCGGAACCACGCCATTCGCAAGGCATCCATCACCAGCGTCCGCGTCATGCGCTGGCCCATTGCAAAGCCGACTACCTGTCGGTTGAAAAGATCGATCACCACGGCAAGATAGAGCCAGCCCTCTTCGGTCCAGATATAAGTGATGTCACCTGTCCAGACCCTGTTCGGCGCAGCCACGGCGAAGTTGCGCGCCAGCAGGTTCGGGGCGACCGGCAGATCATGCGCGCTGTTCGTGGTGGCCTTGAACCGGCGCTTGCCACGGGCGCGCAGGCCGCAGCCTTCATCATTCTGCGCACGCGCTCCTTGCCCGCCCGGATACCGCGTGCGGCAAGCTCACGCCAAATCCTTGGCCAGCCATCGGCACCCTTTATCTCGGCAAAGACAGCCTTGATATGCACCGCCAAGGCCGTATTGCTGAGCCGGCGGTGTGGCTGGTTCGGCCCAATCTCCGCAGCTTGCCGCAATCGGAACTGATGATAGCCGCTGGCGCTGACCTGCAAGACACGGCACTGGACCACGATTGGCCAGGTGCCACGATGTCGCTCGACAAAGGCATACCTCACCGCGACTCCCTCGCGAAGTATACCGCCGCTTTTTTTAGGATGTCGCGCTCCATGCGCATCCGCGACAGCTCGGTCTTCAGCCGCGCGATCTCTTGTTGCTCGGCGGTCACAGCTTTGCCACGAACATCACGAAGGCTACCGGCAGCCTCCGCCTTGACCCAGTTATCCAGCGTTTGCCCCGACACGCCCAGCATCCGGGCTGCCGCCGATACATTCTCCCCGCCATGCACAAGTCGCACCGCCTCCCGCTTGAACTCAAGCGTATAGCGCGCCTTCACTCCGTCCTTCATCCCAATACCCCTTCACTGATCCGTTCATATCAGCCAAAGAAGACGTCAGGCAGGGGCAAGCTCATTCGGGCCGTGGGGGTGGTTCGGGTTCAGGGCCGATCGCCTGTAATTCCATATTACGGTGACGCTGCATTCATTTTTGCTTCGGAATTAAACCTAGCGTCACCTTAATCCCACTTGGTCAGTCCTTGTGATTTTTCTCGCTGACAAAAGGGGATGAACCGCAACCGCGGGGTTTGTCGAGCATCCGCCCGCAGAAATTCAGGCACCCCCGGAGGCGGCATGTGCTATGCCGCCGCTATGTCCCATACCTCCACCCCCAAGCCGCCATCTGACGGCGACCTGTCCTCCGCCAGCGCTTACCAGTTGCCCATAGGCAAGACCGAAGGCACAATCGCCACGATCGGCTTTCATATGGTCGAGCGGATCCTGCTTTTGCTCGTCGCGCTGATGACGATCGGGGGCGCGGTTGCGGAGATTGTCGACATTTACCAGGCGCGGTCGATTACGCTGGCTGATATCCTGCTGATGTTTCTCTATACCGAGGTGATCGGCATGGTCAGCGTGTTTTATAGCGGCAAGGGCGCGACGTTCATCTATCCCATCTTTATCGCCATCACCGCGCTGGCGCGGCTGATCGTGCTGCAAAGCAAGAACATGGCGCCAGAAAACATAGTGTTCGAGGCGAGCGCGATCCTGCTGCTGGCGCTGGCCGCGGCGGTGATTACGCGCGTCACGCAAGCGTCGGATGGCTGAGAGCCCGATCCGAAAGTTGTTGAGCAATGCCAGTACCTTGTGATTCAGCTGTCTTGGTCGAGAAGATGGAGGAATCGATGGGATGGATTACGGGTATCCATCTCATTTGACCGACCGAGAGTGGGCGCTGACGGTGCCATTCATCCCGCCTGCGAAGTCTGGCGGACGACGACGCACGACGGACATGCGCGAGGTCGTGAATGCGGCGCTCTACGTTGTGTCGAGCTGTGCGCATGGCGAATGCTGCCCAAATGCTTCCCACCGGTCTCGATGGTGCGCCGATATTTCTACGCTTGGCGGAACGCCGGATTGTTCGAGACGATCAATACCGTGCTGGTGATGAACCGCGCGAGATCGAAGGTCGCGAGGCATTTCAGGGTAGTCAAGTAAGCGCAGTCCCGGCCCCACCTTGCGCGTCTGATGTGTAGCGTCGATTTTCGCGCCCTGATTTGGACGAGGCGCTGCGACTATGATAATCTTGGG
>JAYTHT010000287.1:0-4582 GCA_043732365.1 Novosphingobium sp.
AAATCGGCGTTGGCGCTGCCAATGCGCATAGTCGTGCGGTTGACATTGGCCCCGCCGTAAAGTCGTGCCCTTAGCCGGGCTTTGCGCGCACCGCGCAGCAGCATGTGGTTGACCAGCAGTTCCATCAGATACGTGCCGAAATGTTCGTCGATTATGGCCCCGGCAAAGCCTGGCCTGGCGTCCGGATTGTCACACAGATTGCCACCAGAGGGCGGCTCGGCCAGCAGAAAATGGTTCATCCCGCCCAGCCTGGCCTCGGGGTCGAACAGGCACAGCGCGACGCAACTGCCCAGCACGGTCGAAAATTCGGCGCAGGCATCGGCACTGACGAGCGCCTGGCCTTGCATCACCGTGACCCGTTCGCGGGCAATGGCATCAGGCAAGATGGGGTTTTCGAACATTCAGGCGGCCTTGGTGAACGTGAGGCGCGCGATCTGTGTGATCGGGGCGATTACGCCCGCCGCGCCGATCGCGATCGCTGCGCGCGGCATTCCAAACACGGTGCAGGTCGCTTCGTCCTGCGCGATCGTGCGTGCGCCCGCTTGCGCCATGGCCAGCAGACCTTGTGCGCCGTCGCGGCCCATACCCGTCAACAAGATGCCGACGGCACTGGCGCCGGCAACGCGCGCGACGGACTGAAACAGTACATCGACCGATGGCATATGCCCCGAAATTCGATCCCCTGCGCGCAGGCGGCATGACAAAGCGTGACTGCCCCCCACCGTCAGATGCCGATCATCACCCGGGGCCAGATAGACGTGACCTTCGCGCAGCGGCATGTCGGGTTCGGCCAGCACAATGGTCGGCGTACAATGCCGATCAAGCGTGCGCGCGACGGCGGGTGCGAACCGCGCGGCAATGTGTTGCACGATCAGCGTTGGTGGGCAGTTTTCGGGAAATCCGCCAAGCAGGATCTGCAACGCTTCGACCCCGCCGGTCGACGATCCGATTGCGATCAGGCTTGTTTTTCCAATAAAAGAACTTGATTTTCCGGTAACAGAATTGGGCTTTTCGGCCTGCAACGGGCATGCTTCGCGCTGCGCATGGGTAGCGCGATCGTTGAAACGGACGCGCGCGGCCTCTCGAACCATGCCAGCCAGCATGCCGGAATCGTCGGACGGCAACCCGCCCGAACTTTCCGACTTGGCGTAACAATTGACCGCACCGAGCGCGCGTGCACGCGCCGACGTTTCGGTACCCTTTTGGGTCGACCCCGACACCACGATCACCGGCGTCGGACGCAAGGCCATGATTTTTTCCAGGAAATCGAGCCCGTTCATGCCGGGCATTTCGACATCGAGCGTGACCACGTCGGGATCCAGTTCACGGATCATCGCGCGGCCTTCGACCGCATTGCAGGCCGCGCCGACCACGACAATGTCGCCTTCGCATTCCAGCCGCATCGTCAGGATTGCGCGCATCGTCGGCGAATCCTCGACAATGACGACCCTGATCGCAGGCGTATTGGACCCCGAATAGTTCATGCGGCGGTTTTCCTGCGATAGACGGTTGGGCCCATCGGCGTGAGCTGGGTGAGCGCCGGGCCGGTGACCCTTTCGCTATGCCCGACATACAGGGTGCCATCGGGCGTCAACATTTCGGCAAACCGCGAAACCAGCCGCTCTTTTGTGAGATTGTCGAAATAGATCATGACGTTGCGGCAAAAGATCACATCAAATAGGCCTTTCATCGGCCACGCTTCCAAAAAGTTGAGCGGGCGGAACCGGACAATCGCGCGCAATTCCGCTGCGATTTCTGCATCATCGCCGTCCATCGTCGTCCATGCCTGGCGCAAGGCGTCGGGCACGGGTTTGAGGTCGGCGCCGCGATAGCGCGCGGCCTGTGCCGTAGTCAGCGCATGGGTGGCGATGTCGCTGGCCAGGATGCGGATGTTCTGGCGCGCCAACGCCGCCCCGGCCTTGCGGTCGGGGCCGAGCAAAGTCATCGCCAGCGACCAGGTTTCTTCGCCACTGGAGCACCCCGCCGACCATAATCGCACGGCTTCGCCCTGTTTTAGCCGCTGGATCAGCTGTGGCCGAACGGTGTCGCGAAAATGGTCGAAATGATGCGCTTCACGATAGAAAAAGGTATGATTGGTGGTCAGCGCACCGATCGCCTTCATCCGCTCGCCGGCGTCCTCGCGGATGCGTATCACATAGGACGCGAATGTCGCGCAGCCCGATGTGCGCACCAGCGATGCCAGCCGCGAATAAACCATCATCGCTTTTCCTTCGGGCAAGACAATGCCCGCTTCGCGATACGCGATCTCGCTGATCGCCTGGAAATCCGGGGCGGCATAGATGCCCGGGCTGATCCCGGGCATCACTTGCGCAAAGGTGGACGCGATCGTCATGCCGCTGTTGCCAAATCGGACGCGGAGTGCACAGATCCGGTCAAACCGGTTTCGGCCAGGCCAACTGCGTCGAGCCCTGCTTCGGCCAGGCTCTGGGCGACCAGCCCGTCGACATCGACAATCAACGCCACCCTGCCATCGCCCAGGATGGTGGCCCCGGCGACGCCCTCTACGGCGCGGAAATGCGTTTCGAGGCTTTTGATCACCACCTGCCGCTGGTCGCAGATCGCATCGACCAGCAGCGCGGCGCCTCCCGCGCTTTCGGTTTCGACCACGATCAGCACGCCCAGGTCAGGACGTTCGACCGCGCCTACCGCGCCGACCGTCAAATGCAGTGGCACCACCGGGATAAACCGGCCGCGCACATTGATCATCGCGCGATGCGCGCCCAGGCCTTTCACTTCGTGTGGTTCGGGGCGCAGGCTTTCGACCACATTGGCCAGCGGCACGACCAGCGTCTGATCCCCGACATTAACCACCATGCCGTCCGAAATCGCCAGCGTCAGCGGCAGGGTCAGCGTGAATGTCGTCCCCGATCCGGGCTCTGATTCGATCATGATTCGCCCGCCCAGTTTTTTGACATTCTGGCGCACCACGTCCAGCCCGACGCCGCGACCCGAAACATTGGTGATCGTCGCTGCGGTTGAAAAACCGGGGGCAAAGATCAGCAGATCGATCTCTTCCTTTGACAGCACCGCATCGGCCGCAATCAAGCCCTTTTCGATCGCTTTGGCCAGCACGCGTGCGCGGTCGATGCCGCGTCCGTCATCACCGATGCGGATCAGGATTCGGCCCGATTTGTGTTCAGCCGATAATGTCAGCGTGCCATGGCCTGGTTTGCCCGCGGCGATACGATCGTCGGCAGATTCGATGCCGTGGTCGACCGCGTTGCGGATCAGGTGGGTCAGCGGTTCGCCCAGGCGTTCGATCACCGTCTTGTCAAGCTCGGTGCTTTCGCCTGAAACGATCACCTGGACGTGTTTGCCAGTGCTGGCGGTCAATTCGCGCAAGATCCGTGGCACCCGGCTGAACACCGCCCCGATCGGCTGGGCGCGGATCGCCATAGCGGTTTCCTGAATGTCGCGGGTGAGGCTTTCCATCAGCGTCAGCTCTTCGGTCGCGACCAGGCCATCGCTGGCCAGCCGTTGCGCCATCATCGCCTGGGCAATGACCAGTTCGCCAACCGCATCGATCAATTTGTCCAGCTTACCCAGTTCGATGCGGATCGATTGGGCTGCGGGTTGAGGGGCAGCGGGTTGCGGGGCGGGCGTCGCGGCGGCAGCCTGCGGTGCGACCGGTGCGACCGGTGCGATCGGTTGGACGCGGGGGTGGGTCATCACCGGTTGGGGCAACTGGACTGGCGGCAGCGGCGTATCTTCACCGGTTACCAGGCTGCATTCGTCGCCAACAAAGTCGAATGCATCGCGCACCATCGCTTCGGTCACTTCGCCGGGCAAAGCAAAGCTCCACCCCAGATAGCCGGTGCCGGGGTCCAGTGTATCGAGCGCGGGGACAGCGCTGACATCGCAGGCAATGCAGATGCCGCCCAGATCGATCACTTCGCGCAGCATTAGCAGTGGCTCACTGCCATTGCCCATGGCGCCAGCATGCGGACGCACTTTGGCGATCCAAGTTTTATCCGGCCAAGTTTTATCCGGCCAAGTGTCATCCGGCCCATTCGCATCCGCGCAGCTTTCGTCCGGACTCATGGCGCCGGCAATATCATCGAGCATCGCCGAAAAATCGAAATCGCTGGTGGTATCTGCGCCCGCATCATCACTGCTCTGCGGGGCATTGGCCGCCATCGCGGCGGTCAGTTCGGCCAACAGCGCGGTGTCGTCCGGGGTCTCGCCATGGCCGCGTGCGGCGTTGACATGATCGCTCAACGTATCGAGCGCGGACAGCATCAGATCGAGCAACGGCGCGGTAATCGGCACGGTCCCGTCACGCAAGTCGGACAGCAGCGTTTCGAACACATGAGTATAGGCCTGAAGTGCGATATAACCGAATGCGCCGGCGCCGCCCTTGATTGAATGCACGGCGCGAAACACCGCGTTCACGGTGTCATCATCTTGCGTCCCGGCTTTGCACGCGGCCAGGCCCTCTTCGGCGGCCACGAGCGATTCGTCACATTCAGCGAAGAAAATGGCCTGAATTTCCTCGGTATTCATGCGCCCGGTCCAGCATGAGGGGGGCCGGCATGAGGCGGGCACACGACCGCGACGTCGT